>NZ_JCACKM010000101.1:11695-25707 GCF_059505385.1 Desmonostoc vinosum | reverse complement strand
ACTGGGGACTGGGGACTGGGGACTGGGGACTGGGGACTGGGGAATTGTCATTTGTCATTTGTCATTGGTTATTCTCCGCGTCCCCGCGTCCCCGCGTCACCGCGTCACCCCGTCCCCGCGTCCCCGCGTCTTCATCAAAACCGCACCTTGTATAACTCAAACAATTCTCCTGATTGCCGTGTAATCACTTTGCCACCAGCAGCTTTAATTGTTTTCTCCCATTCAACTAGAGGTTCTAAAAATACTTCAGCACCCAAATAAGTTTCTAGAACTGCCCAATCTTCTGCTAAAGGCTGTTCAGGATTGAGGATGTCAAACACAAACTGTCCCCCCGGTTTTAATACCCGTTGCACCTCCATTAAGACAACACTCCAATATTCCAGCGGAAAATAGCAGCTAAATCCTGTAGCGATCGCTAAGTCAAACTGATCTAGAGAGTAGTTTAATTCATGCGCTGAACCTAACTCAACACCTTTAAATAGCTTTGAGTTCAACTGTGAACCACGAGAATTAAGAGTATCTCTAGCTACATTACTAATTTCTTGCCCATAAAAAAAGGCTTGCCAATCTCGCCAAGGATAAATCAAAAAACTCACCCCACAGCCAATATCTAAACAGTGCTGATTCTTTTGAGGTTGAGCAACTTCCCAGAAAGGAGAAACAATTTTTCCTGTTAATATACCACTAGCCCACTCGCGATATATTGGCATTGCTTGCACTTCTGCGGGTAATTCAAAGCTTTGCCCTTGATACTGACGGTTGAAGCGATATGCTACTTGCGCCACCCTTTGTTGCCATTTTTCTGAGTGAGGGGTACTGGAAGTAAACAGACGATTTTGAAACGGCTTGTTGGACATTAGGTTTGTACTACTATTTAAGTACTTCTGTCAAATTATAGTGTAGACAAAGTGAAAGGGACTGGGGATTAGCGATTGGGGATTGGGTAATATCTGAATCCACAATAGTAACAGTTACAAGCAGCATACAGAATTAGATGCATAAATATAACAAAATGTAAAAAGTAAATTTATATTTGCATAAACTTTATTCTTTCCTCTGATGACTCAAGTAAGAAGTTAAAAACACAATGGGACAAGTAGCCATTGTCTTCTTAAGCTAATGCGCTTCCATCTTGCACTATTGTTTGTTAACCAAGTCATTTGTTTTTTGTCAACACTAATGACAACCACTAGCAAATGTGCAATTTAAATGCATAACAGCTTATTCCATCAAATAGTTTACTTTCAACAATACAATTCTTATGCAAAAGGAAGAACAAATGAGTACATCTGAGCAAAGTTTGCTTAAGTTTCAAGCTTTACCAAAACCAGAATCATCTCGTTTAATTGACTTTGAAGAAGCAGAAATTCGTCCTGGCATAGTTAATGGCACTTATATTTTAATTGTCAGAGGCATGAAACCATACTTCAACATGGCAGTTAATTTGGTACCACTAGTTTATATCCGACAACCTGAATATTGGGGCGTAGAGGTAGTTGGATCTTTATCTGGAATTGGTTTACCCGCTGAAGCGCCTTACACTGCTTCTATTCCATTAGAAGGAATTCGAGGCACAGAAGGTGTTGAAGTTATTGGTGCAACGAAGTCTAAACAACTGCCTTTTATGAATGTCAAGTGTTCTTAGAACATAGATAAATCTTATTTGATTGGTAATAATTTCCAGTCGCAGCTCCTCAACTTCTCAAATAAGTTGGGGAGCTTGTTTCTTAGGAATGATTTAGGATTGCTATATATCTAACGTTAGAAAGAGTTATATAAGCAACAACGCCTTTAAAATAGATATAAAGAAACAGTAACGCAAGGAGAAAAAATGAATCCACCTGCAACTGTTAACAGAAAATTATCAAAAACTACGGTACTTGCACTGTTAACTCTAGGTTTCGTTGGCTTCAACATTCAAACTGTATTTGCTCAAAACTCATTAGATAAAGCAGCAGAATCTAATTCATATACCAACGGAACATATTTGTATGGCGAAACTCCACAATCCAACCAAATTCAAAAGGGTTATCTAGTTTTCCAACGTCAACAAGGAAAAATTGTCGGTGCTTTTTATTATCCTAATTCTGAATTTAGTTGCTTTACAGGAAAACAAGCAAATAATACGCTTTTTGGTAAAACCATTGGTTCTGGAAATCCAACAGTTCAGAATGTAAAGATTAACTTACAGAACTTTCATCAAATTGACTCTGTTAGTAATCTCGATCAACGTGTACTCTCAGTTTGTAAACAAGCAACTGCTGAACTTGTTAATAGATAGTCATCGTTTAATCAATGCCAAATTTTGGTCAAAAGATTTTGACCAAACAGACTGGATAGATGTATAAGAGACTTGCAAATATGAATGTTAATGAGCTTATTTGCCGTTATCAGGCAGGAGAACGGGATTTTTCACGGACTAACTTAAGTGGAGTAAATCTAAGTTGGCAAAATTTACAAGGAGTTAACTTATTTGCAGCCAATTTAAGTTGTACTAACTTGATTGGTGCAGACTTGAGTCAGACAAATTTGAGCCAAGCTAACCTGAATTTAGCTTGTATGCGAGGTACGGATTTAAGCGGAGCATATTTGCGTGATGCCAGCTTAATTAAGGCTGATCTTCGTGGCGCTTACCTTAGTGAGGCTAATCTTTCAGCATTCCTAATTGGAGCAAATATGCAGGGGGCAGATTTAAGCGGCTCATACTTGCGTGGGGTATATCTGCGTAGAACTAACTTGAGTGAAGTCTGCTTATGTGGGGCAACAATGCCCAATGGAACAACTCACGACTAATGTGAGAATAGAGAAATGGGAAACAAAGGCAAGAAGCTACATTCAAAGTTGCTAAAAGTCAAAGCGCCGGAAGTCGGCGCTTTGAACCTTCTAAAAGAATTTAATCTTCGTCAAGCGCTGGAAAAGCTTCTTCAAGCTGCCACAACTTATCTTTATTTGCAACAAACCAAATACGAGTTTCGGCAGTCAATTGACTCCAAATAATTTCAACAGGAACGTGTGGAGATGCGTATTGGTATTGCTGACCAAGTGATTTGAGATTGTCCGCTACATCACGGGGGATTCCGAACTCTTCCCAATCAACTTTGATATTTCTACCTGAAACTCCCGCTGTAGGATCAAAAACCAATTGTGCAGTTCTAACTAAATCTGCAAAGTGCTTCGGTTGGAGTCCGGTTATATCATGAATCTGGAGTGGTTGGTTATGCTCTTGAGACATTATCGCTGGAGTGGTGAATATTGTGGGTGGTGTTGAATTTACCGCCAGAGATTTTTATCCCGATGTTCCTATGTTAGCGCAAAGCCTTTTTGAGAAATAAAAATAGGTTTTTTTACTTTTTAAGAATTAGGACTTCTTTTCAACCATAACTGTCACAGCAGCGATCGCAATCAACATTTCGTCATTTTTATCATTGAGTGCAGGAATTGCTCGTCCTTGAACTACCATCCCCCCAAGTTCTACAGTCAGACTTTTTTGTCCAAAAGGTAGTACAGCTAGTACCTCCTCTGCTCTAACTTGTTCTGGATAGGGTACTGCGATTTGCACTTCCACAATCATTTCGTTGGGATCATCTAAACCAGCAACTTCCCAAACACCAGGCAAAGCATTGTGAGCGATCGCATTCCGTACCGCTCTTGCTGCTGCTACTGTTGGTTCTTGTCCGTGCTGATCTATACCCATTCCCATCTCAATAATTAAGCGTTTACGCACCATTACTACCTCCGATAAATTCTGCATCTCTAGTGATGGGTGGTTAATGTTACAATAATTTTCCACCATGACAATTAAACGCCGCCGATTCCTCTCAACGTTTGGGCTAGCTGCTGTAGCTTCCCAAATCTCACCACTTGCCGCTCAAGGTAAGCTAACACCCAACACTATACTCAAACCACCCCGCCTGCAAGTAGGTGATACGGTGGGATTAATTGCGCCTGCGGGTATTGTTGATGCCAATGATCTTGAAGCAGCAAAAGAATCCTTATTGAAATTAGGGTTAAAAGTCAAGCAAGGGGCACATATTTTAGATCGTTATGGTTATTTAGCGGGTAAAGATGCTGATCGTGCAAAAGATGTGAATGCGATGTTTAGCGATCGCTCAGTGAAAGCTATCATAGCCATGCGTGGTGGTTGGGGTTGCAGTCGCATTTTACCTTTAATTAATTACCCACTCATCCGCTCCCATCCCAAGATTTTTATGGGATACAGCGATATTACCTCCCTACTGTTAGCGATTACCGCTCGCAGTCGAGTAATAACTTTTCATGGGCCAGTTGCCCTTTCCACCTGGAATCAGTTTACAGTAGACTACCTCAAACAGATTTTATTCAATGGTGAAGCAGTGACAATGCAAAATCTCAACTCAAATGAAGTTGCAGTAGAGATAGTTGCACCAGGAAAAGCCAGAGGTAGACTTGTGGGAGGTAATTTGTCAGTGCTGTCAGCTATGGTGGGTTCACCTTACCTCCCTTCATGGAATAAAAGCATCTTATTTATCGAAGAAATAGGGGAAGATGTTTACCGTGTAGACCGGATGCTAACACAGTTAAAAACCGCTGGTATACTAAATCAACTTGTAGGTTTTATCTTTGGACAATGTACTGATTGTCAACTTGGGGATGAACCATCATTTTCCTTAATGCAAGTATTACAAGACCACATACTTCCATTAAATATTCCTGCTTGGTATGGTTCAATGATTGGTCATGTGAAAGATAAATTTACCTTACCGATTGGTTTGCAGGTAGAAATAGATGCCAATCTTGGCACAATACAAATGTTAGAAACCGCTGTTAGCTAAAGTTGTAGGGACTGGGTAATTGGGAATTGTCATTTGTCATTTGTTATTGATTATTCTCCGCGTCCCCGCGTCCCCGCGTCCCCCTCATCCCCCTCATCCCCTGTTCCCTTTGGCGCAATGATGCAAGTTACAATCGAAAATGATGGCCCGGCAACTTTAATACTTGAACGTTAGATAAATTAAGTATATATACGCAAAAATAAATATCAATAACCTCTAGACATAGGAGTTCTAAATGATGAGAGAATATTAAATTAACCATTACAAAAGTTCAAATTTATCGATCATGGCGAAAATCCAGTTTGCTAGAGGTGTTGACGAAGAAGTAATTCCAGAAGTACGCTTGACGCGATCGCGGACTGGCGACAGCGGTACAGCAACATTTATCTTTACCGACCCTAAGATTTTAGGCCAAGGCAGTACTGACGACATCACCGGGATGTACATGATTGATGAGGAAGGCGAAATCCTCACGCGGGAAGTTAAGGCTAGATTTGTCAATGGCAAACCAGAAGCATTAGAAGCACTTTATCTGATGAAGTCCGCCCAAGAATGGGATCGCTTCATGCGCTTTATGGAGCGATATGCTGATGAAAACGGTTTGGGACTCAGCAAATCTGAAGAATAGGGAATGGGGAATGTAGAATTAACAGATTTTGCGTTTTGATCGACGCGGTGAGTCAGCGCGGTCTTGGGGAGCCACCCCCGTGGGCGGGTTTCCCGACTTGAGGAGCCACTGCGTTGGGGTTCCCAGAGTTGTAGCAAGTGGCGTGGGAGTGGCGTGGTTTCCCTCATAAGCGACTGGCGATCTTCACAGCGCTAGCGACGTTCGCGTCAGCGTCTCCCCTTGGGAGAAGGAGCATCATCCGTAGGGGAACGTGGAAGGAGACGCAAAGTAAAGATTTCCGAACGAAAAACGGTCTTTTTCAGACTGAATATAAAAAACCTGCCCTTGAAAGCTATTTCCTATCCCTTTTCATGGTTTTGAAGTTTCTGGCTGTATCAAAATAGGCATTCCGCCTTTTTCAGAACCAAGAACTACAATCTTAGAGTTATTTGATTGAGCTAGTTTTTCTGTAGCTTCAATAGCTCGTAATTGCAACACTTGATTTGTAAGTCCGGTAGCAATAATTTTTTGAGAATCTGCTACGCCTTGAGCTTCAATACGCTTCCTTTGTGCTTCTTGACGCTCTTGCTCCAACACAAATTTCATCTGTTGGTTGGCTTGTTCTGCTTTCAATTTTTCTTGAATTGCAGCTTGTAAACTATCAGGCATTTTAACATCTCGCAGTAGTGCTTCCTCAACAATAAAACCTAAAGGGGATATCTGCTGAGAAAGCTGTTGATCAATTTGTTGAGCGATTTCTTGACGCTTGGTAGAGTAAATCGCACTAGCTGGATAATTGGCAGTAATAGCACGAACAGTAGAGCGGAATCTGGAGATTATTAGTTGTGTTTCGTCAACTCCAATTGTTTTATATACTGTTGGGGCTTTTTGCGGATCTAGTTTGTACTGAAGACTAACATCAAGATTTAGGTTTAAACCTTCTTGAGATGTTGCATTGATGTTTTCCTTTACATCTTTCAGCCGAGTAGAAAACTTCAACACTTTGCTAAAGGGGTTAAGTAAGTGAACTCCTGAATTCAGAGTATTGTCAGATACTCGACCAAACAAATTGATGATACCGACATTGCCAGGTGGTACAATTACTAAGATTCTCGCAATAGAAGCAAGTAAAGCGATCGCACCAATTAATATAGCAATGCTGCGTACTGCTAAACGAGACTTTTCACCAGATATTTTGTTGGCATTGAGATATACGAAAATCGCTATCAGGTTAATTAAGAGAGAAACTATAAATCCCATGAGAATTTCCTGTGTAGTTAAGTCGCACCATATACTTAATCACATCAATCCCAAATCTTTTTATGAAACTATATAATGTCAAAAAACTTAATCAAATAATAATTTTTGAACGTCAGAAAATTGAGATACGCCATAGCATTCTCTATAGCTTTTAGCGAATCCACCTAAATACTTCAATCCCCGCTTTTCTAATTTTAATAAGCTCACGCAGAGACGCAGCGAAAAGTTCTGTTCGCGTAGCGTCTCCGTCAGGAGAAGGAGGGTTTCCCTCCGTAGGAACGCCACTTGCGCGGCTGCCGGGGAACCCGTCCAACGCAGTGGCTCAACTTTTCAAGACAGAGGCGCAGAGAAGAACGCGAAAATTAAGACTGCAAGAGGTTTATAAAAGTCAGGTTTTGGGGAATTCTGAGAAGTTCCTTCCTCCTGCTCACTGAGCGGAGTCGAAGTGATGGCCCCCAAAATACAAAGGACGGGCGAGATGCCCATCCTAAATAATACTAATTACAGCACTTTGCAAGTAAATGAAGTACACATCTTAATATGATAAATTTTGTGGGGTGGGCATCCTGCCCGCCCTTGTGTACTTCATTCAGATGAAATGTGCTGTAAATCATTCTGCTAATTACAAAACCTAGTTTAATGCACTAGGGCGATCGCTCTTTTGGTCAAAGTCTGGGCTGTCAAGCCATTAAACGCCATCAACTCACCAGCACTTGCTGTGGTTTCGCCACGTTTCCAAGCGAAGGTGTCGCGCTTGGCTGTACTCCGCAACATGATGGGTTCGAGTAAACCTGAAGCACCACCTGTCACACCAATTAAGGCATCGCCATTAAATAATTCGGCGAATTTGGCATCATCGAGGAAATCACCATCGGGTGCAGCACATGTATCCCATGCGGTGTCATGGGGACGATACAAACGACGGGGGTTAATTACAGAAACTATCTTGACGCCGATACCTTCATTTTCTAAGAAAGCAGCAGCTTCAAAGACTGGAAGTAATGTCATGTCGCCAATGACAGCAAACACGACTTTCTTGTCACCTGCAACTTCGTGTAAACTGACTGCACCAGCTTGTAAACCTTGGCGAGTTTGGGCAAAGGTGGTACGAATTGGTAGAGGTGATTTACTGGCAGTGATGACGATGCCTTTATTTTTAGTTGTCAGTGCCCAGTCATAACAAACTTGGATACTGTTAGCATCGGGGGGAAATAAGGGGAAAACATTGCCGTTTCGCATTAATGCCGCAAAGTAAGCTTCGATTTCTGGACGTTGGTGAGTCCAACCGTTGCGTCCTTGTTCTAATGCACCGGCGGTGAATAATGTAATGGTTGAGGGTGTGGGACGCCGCAATTCTGCCATTGCTTGAATTACGGTTTGCCAAATTGGTAAGCCGTTGATGGCAAATGATTCGTAGGAACACCACAAGGTTCTTGCACCCATCAGCGATAAACCAGCTGCTAAACCTGCACAGGCATCTTCACTCAGAGGTTCGTAAACTTGTCCGTTTGGCGCTTGGTTATATAAGTCGTCGGTTGTGGGGTGGATAATCTTGAGTGCTTGGTTAATGTTGGCTATTCCCGATGCTTCGTTACCGTCGGCGTTGGTGACGAGGAAGTTTTGATCTTTTTGTCCGACTATTCCGACTAATCTTCCCATGGCGGTTGTCGCTACTTTCGGTTCGCCACCCACGGCATATTCTTCTAAAGGTAATTCGCCTAACTCTGGTAATGGTAATTCAAATTCTGTGACGACTGTCTTGGCTGCGGGGCCTCCACCTGCACGTTCGGCGTTTGTCCGCACTAGTTGCCAAATTTCTGGCGATAAAGCCCGCGCTTGCAGTGCATTAACTATGTGGGGAGCATCTAGCGTATCTTTGGGATAGAGGTTGTGAGATTTTGCACCCCTGGCGTGGACGCCTGCACCTTTAAGTTGTTTAATGATGAAGACGGTAAGTTGACCACTGAGGGCAGAACGCGCTGCTTTATCTACACCTGTAAGTACTGCTTTGGTAAAGGCTAGGCGTTGTGGGAAGGAAAAAGCGGTACTATCAACATAAGCGCCTGGTTGGTTTTGATCGTCAAAGTCTTTAGCATCTACTAACACGACTTCTGCAAAGCCGTTACCTTGCCAGTATGCCTGCATTTCCTCATTGGTTTTGAGGGAAACCATGCTGTGGTGTTCTTGGCTATAGCCGTTCCATACCAGCACTGGTAAGAAGTTAGTTGCACTGGGGTAAGCGGTGTGAAAGTGGGCTATGGAACTGATGATGTAAGGTTCACCCAGTCCACCATCCCCAACGGTGAAGGGAAATAATTTATCTGGATGTAATAATGCGGCTGCCATGGCGAAGTGTTGCCCTTGCCCCAAAGGCCCTGCAGGTGCAAGGATGCCGGGGATGTAACCGGAAAGGTGTCCTAACAAACCGTGCTTTTCCCGGAAGCGATCGCGCAATTGTTGTACAGTGAAAATCTCCATGTCTTCTAAGGAGCGATCTAAGAACATGGCACTGTAAAATCCGGGGGCGTGGTGTCCGACTTCGGTAATTATGTTTTTGTATCCCAGCATGACCAGAGCTGCATAAGCTTCAGCTTGGCTAGCAAACCCGCCTGGATGCCCAGAAGCTTTACTGCCAGTGACTTGTAGTGTCAGGTAACGCAGGGCATCAGCAGCAAGCAAAGTTTGATACACAGCAGCAGCATCTGTGGGATCTGCGATCGCTACTTTACCGGATTCGATAGCAGGTTTTGCACCGTAAGTTTCAAAATCTGGTAGCGTTTCACCAAAATATTGAATGCCTTCACAAAAATGGGGAAGTGCTGAAGATGCCTTTGGGGTGATTACTGTCATGCTGAGTACCTTATGAGAACAAGAAGAAACTGTAGATGCTCGTTAAATTTAACAAAAATTTTACATCCTTGAGGTTGTGACAGTTTATTGCTTTTTCATCATGCCAGCATCAGAGAACGCTTATACAGATTATTTGATTGCTAGAAAGTGGTCATATGATTAGAAAATTGCTACAGCTAAAAATAATGTTTTTTTATTCACTAAAGTTTTTCATGACTGAGCAAGGTTTATACCATACCAACTAAAATAGCGATCGCACTAGGCTTAATTTATATACGCCGCAGAGTTACCCCGTGCTGCAAACAGGGAAGAAATTTTTTTATTGGGGCTTGCACCAGAACAACTAAAATAATGTAATTAGTCTATTTCTCCAACATCCCGTAGCACGGCATCGATGAGGCTTGGTCGGATATAAATTCCATTGGTGCGTAACTGCTCAATGTATACTTTAATCTCAACAATCAAGCCGGCTTTTTTCGCCTTACGCAAAATGCCAAGAGTACCTATGCGGCGAATTCCTAAGCGTTCTGCAACTCGTCGTGCTTGAGCATCATCCAAAAGTACCGTACTATCTGGAGTGGACTGAGCCAAGCCAATAGCTTCAGCTTCTCCACGATCGACTAAGATTGATAATGGCTCTAATATCCAAGCTTCAGGAGTTTGAATTTCCACCCAAGTTAATTGACTGACAGCTTGTGCGCCAGGTAAACCTGCTCCTTTGACTGTTATTTCATCCCATACGGTTGGAGGGAGTAGGATTTGTTGATAAAGTTGAGGTAGAAGTTCCAGTTGCTCGATAATTGATAAGGAAATGAGGGGGCTGCTATCAGCAACGATGACAGAGTTAATCATCGCGTAATTCGTCGGTGATTTGGTCATCATCTAGGTTGATAACCGGGATTTGCAAACGCCCTAGTTCGTACATGAACTGCGGTTTGTTCATGTTGCAAAAGGTGGCGGCTTTACCAAGAGATAGTCGATGTAGTTCAAAGAGTTTGACTGCAAGCAAAAATGTCAGTTCTGCTTCTAATGCTTGCGGTGATTTCCCGGAGGTAATGAGTAAGTCATCGGGATAATGAAGGGATAGGATGTGCATGGTTTGCCTCTTAGTTCCTGATTCCTATTCTTTTTTGATTATCGCTTATACCAACCCAATCACGATAGCGATCGCACCCAACACCGAATGACTGACGATGACAGGATATAAAAACAGGTAAATCCCCTTGAAGAAGGCAGAAGGCTCTTTTCAGAAGGGGATTCAACCCCTTGTCTACTCTGGTCGCACAGACAGTTCAAAAATAACTAGACTTCCACGGGCATTTTTGCCTTCTGCCGTTGATTAGTAGCAACTAACCACTTCCCACCTGAAGGTGCTAAGGTTATCCCGCGACGTGTCGGTTTTACTAGATGATTATCGGCTAATGCTAACTGGAATTGTGATAACACCGTTGCTAATACTATTTTCATTTCAAACATAGCGAACGCCATTCCTATACAAGTACGATTACCGCCACCAAAAGGTAAATACTCATACTGTGAATACTGTCTTTCTAAAAAACGTTCTGGCTTGAACTGCTTTGGTTCAGGGTATAAATCTGGGCGGTGATGAACTAGATATATAGCAGGTGTTAGCCATGTACCAGGCTCAAACTCATAGCCCATAATTGTGATTGGTGATTTAACAACTCTAGGGATGGCAATTGGCAAAATTGGGTAAATACGTAGTGTTTCCTGGCATACCGCAGTTAGGTAAGGTAAGCGAGAAATTTCCGACAAGTTTGCATTGTCACCAAAATTATCTAACTCAGCCAGCAACTTCTCCCGAACTTGTGGTAAGCGGTGAATCCAGTATAATGCCCATGTCAAGGCTGAAGCTGTTGTTTCATGGCCTGCAACCAACAAAGTCATCAACTCATCACGCAATTCAACATCCGTCATCGGTTCGCCATTTTCATCACGCGCTGACATCATTAACGAAAGAATGTCGCTGCGAGAAGAATCAGGATGATCTCTGCGTTCCTGAATCTCAGCGTAGAGAAGTTCATCAACTTGCTGTCTTTGACGTAAAAATATTCCCCAAGGACTCCATGCACCTAAATCGACTTGCAACGCTGGAAAAAACGCCACGGTAGCCCGCAAAGGAGAACCAGTTAAATCTAGCAGGGAAGGTAATAACTCTTGTAATTGTCTAAAGCGTTCCCCTTCACCCAAACCAAATACAGCCCGTAAAATCACTTTGAGAGAGATTTCTTGCATCGAGTCGCGGACGGAAAAAGGTTTGCCTACTTGCCAACTACTGATGACTTGACTAGTAACATTAGCAATAATTTCACCGTATGCTTTCATGCGATCGCCATGAAAAGATGGTGTTAATAATCGACGCTGCCGTTGGTGGATTAAGCCATTAACTAAAATTAGCGAATTTTCTCCTAATAACGGTTGTAAAACTTGGTTGGATGTTCGAGCATCTAATTGCTCTAATGAAGATGTAAAAATTTGCTGAATTGCTTGAGGATTGCTAAAAAATACCATTGGCTGATTACTTGTCGGATATACCGTGAAATAATCGCCATATACCTCAGCAGAGGTTTCCATAAGTTTGAAAGGATTAAAAATCCACTGAAGCCGCTGCATGAATTTGGAGATTCTTGGCCCATCTGGGAGTGGCATAAGTAATACTCCTGTGAGTGATTTTCCTACTAACTTACCAAAAAATAACGCAAAAGATCTTTAGAAAATCTATCCGTAGGTAATTTATCTTTACAAACTTTCACTACTAAACTGGCAAAGCAAATAGTATTTTTTATACCAATATCTATGATAGACATTTATATTCTTGATTTATTAGTAATTGGTCTACTTTTACTAATGGTGACATTAGGGTCAGGATGGATTTCTCGCCTGCCTCTTTCTTTTGCTCTTATCTACCTAGTGGTTGGTATTATATTAGGCCCTTATGGTTTTGGATTAATTCAATTGCGGAAAGATAATGTATTCAACGCCGAAATTTTAGAGAGACTCACAGAATTTGTAGTAATTATTTCTGTATTTAACTGTGGCTTAAAAATTGTGCGGCCACTCAGGTTAAAAGGTTGGGATATTACAGTGCGGTTAATTGGCTTGTTGATGCCAATTTCCATTTTTGCCTTAGCTGCTGTGGGCAAATTTTTTCTAGGAATGAATTGGGGAGAAGCTATTTTATTAGGAGCAATTTTAGCGCCAACTGACCCAGTTTTAGCATCAGTAGTGCAATTGACTGATACACATGATCGAGATGAGTTGCGCTTTGGTTTAACTTCCGAAGGTGGGTTAAATGATGCTTTGGCTTTTCCGTTTGTTTATTTTGGTATTTATGCCCTCAAAGATGATAATTGGAACAACTGGTTTAAACAGTGGGTAACGGTTGATTTAATTTGGGCGATCGCATCCGGCATTATTATGGGTATTATCGTTGCTAAAGCAATAGTTTGGATTGATCAAAAAATTCAAAAACGCCGCCAAGCAGACGAGTTGATGGAAGATTTTATTGCTATCAGTATAATTTTGTTGACCTATTCTTTAACCGAAATTGTCAATGGTTACGGATTTCTGGCCGTATTTGTTGCAGGTTTAGTTGTACAACGCAGTTATAGAAATCCTGAAAGGCCATTAGCACAATTAGAGTTTATTGAAAGAATTGAAAAGCTGATGGAAATCGGGACAATTTTGTTATTGGGGTCGATATTATTATTTAAACCAATGCTAACTTATGCCCCTCAATCATTGTTAGTAATGGTTTTGTTATTCTTTGTTATCCGACCTTTAGGAGTCTGGATAAGTACAATTGGTAGATATCCTGTAGGTTCTTCCCGTCAAAATTTACATCCAGCAACGCGTTGGTTATTTGGTTGGTTTGGCATTCGTGGTGTAGGTTCTTTATATTATCTTGCTTATGCCTTTGGCAAAGGTTTAGAAGGTGAAGCTGCCGAACAAATTGCTTGGATTACTTACACTACTATTGTAGTTTCTGTGATTATACACGGAATTAGTGCAACTCCCTTAATGAATTGGTACGAACACAAGATTAGCCAGCAGCAAAAATCTGCTCCTGCTACCATTGACGAATTCGATTGACACTCCTGCGATCCGTTCGCTCAAAATGAGTAGCAATACTCAAGGATGAGCAGAAACTCTTACGTCCGGTTTTGAAGCCGAGTCGGAAGGGCGACTTCCGGCTTAGGTCAACGGATGAAAACGGGTGTTCTTGTAATGCTTCCGAAGCGATCGCATTTACGTTGAGGAGTTACTACCATTTCCACCCTGCCTCACAAGATATTCCCAAATCCGCTGAATCTCCGCTTGAAACGTCTCTCGGTCAGTCTCCGCATTTTGGATGGAGTGCATCATAATATCTATGATACTGCTGCTTTCTTCTGTTAGATTATTGACATTTTCAGTTAAACCATCAACTCGTAATGTCAGATTATTGACATTTTCAGTTAAAC
>NZ_JCACKM010000101.1:0-11595 GCF_059505385.1 Desmonostoc vinosum | reverse complement strand
CATCAACTCGTAATGTCAAATTATTGACATTTTCAGTTAAACCATCAACTCGTAATGTCAAATTATTGACATTTTCAGTTAAACCATCAACTCGTAACGTCAGATTATTAACATTTTCAGTTAAACTGTCACCTCGTTCAGTAAGTTGAGCAATCATTTTGGTGTTAACTTGCTGCTGTTGGGCAACTTGCAGCAGAATTGTTTGGATCAGATCTAGGCGGCTGTGGTCATTGGGCTGTTCTGCTAAATCAGTCATTGCTGCTTGTTAACACTCACTTGCAATCTTTTCTTGAGCATATTATCTCTCAATCTTGATAGTTGTAGAAAACTACCAATAACACTTGTAGAGACGCGAAATTTCGCGTCTCTACATCACTGTTCCCTATTCCCTTCCTCAATGACTATCGCTTAGGTGTACCCAAACCACGACGCTCTAGCATTTGCCGTACCTGTGGACTAGGGGTGTAGTTATAGCCGTATGAGGAGTTTTCTGTATCATCCATCACTTGAGGTGTAAGCAACACAATTACCTCATTGCGCTGATTTTGTCTATTTGTACTTCTAAACAGCGAACCAATAAGTGGAATATCACCCAAGATTGGGATTTTTGAGACACTTGTTCTGTCTTGGTCTTGAATGATACCTGAGAGAATTAAAGTCTGACCATCCCGCAGGCGAATTGAGCCAGAATTTAGAGAACGCTCAGATACCAAAAATATTTGTTGACTGCCACCACCACCAACATTGATAGTTGCCGGGGCTTGCGGTGCTTTCACAACAGGGGCTACTGATAAAGAGACAAAACCGTTATCGTCAATTCGCTCAACTTTGACAGCTAGGGTTAAACCTACTTTATCTTTTTCGGCTGAAATTGTTTCTGTGGCAAGATTTGAGTCACGAACTATTTCTCGTTTAATGTTGCCTACTACTTCTTGAGTTAAGTTGACATTGGCCGTTTGACCTTCTTGCACAATTAGAGTTGGGTCAGTCAAAATCTTGGCGTTGCCATTTGTAACCTGAGCTTGCAAACTAGCAAGAAAACGTTTAGGGAATTGAAAAAGAGTCGGCAGAGAGTACGAAGCTGTAGCAGGAGTTCCAGGGCTTGTACCTGTGCCTGGAGTTCCCGGAGTAAAACTTGTAATGCCGGGTTGTAGCGGATCTCCTAAACTAGCCCTTGCTGACTGTACACTGTTACCTGTAACATCCAGAAATGTTTCTCCTGTAACAGGATTCTGGATAACTGGCGTACTAGTCACACTGCTCGTTGCCTCAGCTCTGGTAGCTGGTCTGGAACCATTGAAATTGAAAGATGCTGCACCACCATCATTGACAAAGAAGTTATTGCCAACCCCAAAAGAAAAGCTGGTGTTGTAGTCTTGGGTATTCAAGAGGTTAACATCAATAATCTTGACGTTGACTGCTACTTGACGACGGCGAATATCAAGCTGAGTTAACTGAGCTACTGCCACATCAACTAGCCGAGGAGGGCCAATTAAAGTCAGAGAATTGGTTCGCTCATCTCCCAATGCTTGCAAACCTCTAAGTAATGGGTTAGAGTCTTTGAACTCCGCACGTTGAGTTTCTAATCTGGTTTCGGTAGTTGTCTGAGTTTGAGTAATAGGCGCAGCTCCAGTACCCACAGGTACAGCATTAACGCTGGTAACTTGGCGTTCGCGGCTCACAGCACTTTCTGCTCCCAAGCCAACTAAGAAATTCAAGGCAACTCCTACAGTAACCTGATTGAGTCGCAAGCTACGCATCACCGTATTACGGGTGCCATTGGGTAGTTTAGTACCTACAAAAACTGTACGACCGTTGCGGTTAGCTTCTAAACCACTCAAGCGCAAGACGTAATTAAATACATCTTGCACCGGCTCATTTTCTATATCCAAAGAAATTGTGGAATTATCAGCCCCTGGAATGGGTTTACCATCTGGCCCAACTCCGGCTCCCATATAAGCTAAGTTCAAACCAGCAGCACGAGCCAGTAGTGACAAAACTTCACGTACCGGAGCATCTCGTAATACTAAGCGGGGAACGCGTTCTTGAGTGCCGAGGTCAACTGTGCTAGGAGAAGCATCGGTATTAGAAATCGCAATATCACCCACTGGTGGGGCAACAGCTCTCGGCAAAAATGGTGGAGCCTGACTCAGAGGCTGACCAGTACCAGAGGCTTGTGCAGGTGTACCGTCAATTGTGACTTCTGGGTTGGGAACGAGAACGTTAGGTTTTTGATTTGGTTGAGTTGGTTGAGTTGGTGTAGCAGCAGGCGTTGGTGCTGGTTTTGGCTGTGTTGGCACCGCTGCTGTAGTACCTACGGTTGGGGTAAAGCTGAGGGTAATGCCATCTTGCTTGCGTGTCACAGGTTGATTACTGGGTGCATCTTTACTTCCAGTTACTATTACCCGAATGCTGTTAGCATCTAACTGACCAACTTCAACAGAAGCAATTCCCGGTGCAGGGTTGTCTTGCTTAAAACTATTGCCTTGCGGTAAACGGAGTTGAGTATTGATGATATCCGCAACTAAAGCTTTGCCGCGTTTTGTCGTGAAAACTTGCGGGCGATCGCCTGAATCTGAAGTTTTTAAAACAACGCTAATTCCACCATCAACCGGATTTAACTTTACATCAGTAACTTGAGTGCTTTGTGCCCAAACTGGCTGAGCTGCCAAGAATGCAAAAGCAACAGTACCTAATATCAAACTATTACCGTGAAGCTGTTTCACAGTTCATTCCTCACCTGATAAAACCTTGTCAACAAATAATTTTTGAGTCGTTCGCTCTGAGTGCTGGGTATGTTTCTTGTGACTCAGAACTCAGCACTTTAAGTGTTTGTCAAGTTCGCATCATCACTTATTATTCAAAACTCTCCGCGTCCCCGCGTCCCCGCGTCTCCGTGTCAGTCTTCATGATAAGTCTTTAAACGAACATGATATTATTTCTTAGGAGCAGCTTGAGCTGTTGCTAAGTCCTCTGGTGTCATCGGCATCAATGCCTGCAATTGAAAAGTTGTGTTGAGCGTCGCTGGCCCTAACCTCACCACTTTGCCCGGCAGAGTTCTGACTTCTGCTGGAGCCAGTACCGATTGATAATCTCTGACTATCAACAAAGGCTGTAACCGCTCAATATTCCGCATGATCGATTGTGTTTGTTCATAGGTGCCGGAAATTTCGACATTGATGCTGATGCGTTTGAGCTTGCCATCAACCTGTTTCCCTAAAGAGCCATCGGTAATGGTTTCTGCTTGCTGTGACGCTGGCACAAACTTCTTCAATTTGGCTTTGGTGATATTGAAAGGAATTTGAACATTGCCAGACTCAACCAAGCGATTCAAATCCAGCAGCAATGTATCCAAAGTTTTCTCGTTTGCAAACAAACCTAAAACCTGAACTTTTTGCTGCTGTGCCTGCGCTAACTCTTCTTTGATTTTGCCGATTTGTTGGACGCTGGCTTTTTTTTGCTCAATTTGTCCTTGCAGTTCGGAGCTTTTGGCTTGCTGCTGCTGATACATATCCCAAGCTGGCATCACCATGTTTAACAACATGTATCCAGCTCCTGCTAAACCAAATATCCCTGCTAAAATGCCAATGATTTTTGGTGTAAAGGCAATGCCAAAGATAACGGGATAAGCTGGCGTTGCTGAATCAAATTCCCCGCCTTGCTCGGCAAAATTTAAATCATCACTCAGCGTCATTGTGTAATGACTCCTGTTTGTTGCATAGTACGAATCCGAGCTACTAGTCCCACTGTGCCTTTTTTCTCTAACTCCCGAATTAACTCAGAAGCTGGAACATCACTTAGAGTCGATTGAATAGTGTATTTAACTATTTGGGGTGGTTTAATTACCACACCATTAGTAGATTGCCTAGTAATTGGTGGTAATGGTGCATCAACTAAGGATGCGGTAATAATTTTGCTTTCTGAAGATTTTAAGAACCGAGACTGTTGCAAAGTTAGCAGGAAATCGTTGACATCGTTATAAGAGCGAGCTAATCCGGTAATTTCTATGCCACCAGCAGGATTATTTGGTGGCTTACCTTCCACAGGTGCAGCAGGTGGGATTTGCCTGATGTTTTCAATTTGTACTGTTCCTGGGATGCGATCGCGCATATCTTGCAACATTGCCGACCAAGGACGAATTTGGTCAAATACGGTAACTAAAGCTTGTGTTTGGGCTTTCACTGCATTGGTCTGATCTTTAATTTTGTTAATACTAGCTATTTCTGTATCTAACCTCTTGTTTTCTTGATCTAACTGTGCTACCGTCCCCTCTAATTCACCAATCTTCGCTTGTAATAACCACCAACCACCCCCCACCAAAGCTGGAAGACACACACCTAAAGCAACTCCTACGTACACTGGTGTAAGGCTCCCAGTAGGGAGTGTGATTCCCCCCTTCTTTTCGGGCTTCTTCTGGTAAATTGGGCGGTCTTTAAGAAAGTTAATATCCAGACTGTACATTCTCTCACACCAACTAAAAATAGAAATTATGGTTTGAGAACTCTCAAACAACGTGACTGTCAAGATAGACAATCCCAAAGCAATCTATTGAAAACCCTTAATTTCAAGACCTTTTAACTGTCTCTTAATTACGAATTACGAATTATTACACCTCCCGCATTCCCAAACCAAGTGCGATCGCCAAACCAGAGCGTTTTACTTGGGGATATTTATCGCTGTCAACTTCCAAAGACAGAGCTACGATTGGATCTATTTGGATAGTTGGTAAGCTTAATCTTTGGGTGAAGAACTCATCTAGGTTTTGCAGTCCACCACCAGGGCCAGCTAGGATAATCTGTGCTACCTCCAAATTTTCACTCTGATTTAGGTAAAAATCGATAGAACGGCGCAGTTCATCCGTGAGTTCTCCCAATACTCTGACTACAGCCGCCATTCCGGGGTTGATTTCGGTAACACCGGTTTTGCCGCCATCTCCGGGAGTAGAAGGAATACTCATTTCGTGCAACAGTTCCATATCTCGTGATGTCGGTAAACTCATTACCCTTGCCAAGGCAGTCTGCATCTGAGAAGTTCCAATCGGCACAGTGCGAGAAAATTGTGGTACTCCATTCACAATGATCGCTATTTCTGTGCTGTCGAACTCTATGTCAACCAAAACCGCTGCTTCTTGTGGCCCAAATTGCCGCAATTGCTCGCGAATTGTCCGAATCAGAGCAAAACTATTGATTTCTAAAACATCAATTTGTAACCCTGCTTGCTCGAATGTACTAACGTACGTATCCGTTACTTCCTTGCGGGTAGCAACCAGAAGTACTCGTACTTTTTCGATCCCATCCTCATCTACAAAATACCCAAGTTTCTGATAATCAACATCAGCTTCTTCGCGAGGATAGGGTAAATACAAACCTGCTTCATGGTTTAACACCATCTCTCGCAGTTCTTTGTCGTCTAACTCTGCTGGCACAGGTATGAGACGAACTATCGAATCTCGCCCTGGTACACCAGTAGCAACACGAGAGGTTTTGATTTTCGCCTCAGCTAGCGCCTGCTGAATTAATTGCGCCATTGCTGGAGGATCAGTAATTTGACCATCAGTAACTACACCCTCTGGAACTGGCACAGATGTAAAGGAGTCTATTTTCAAGCCCTGACGGTGCTTACGTAGTTGAACTACATTTACACGTTCTGGGGCAAGTTCAATACCAACACCTTTATGAGATTTGCCAAACAGATTATTGATGCTTTTAATCACAGTTGTGCCCGCTGGACTGCTAAATTGGAAATTTAAATAGACACAATATATTGCGTCTCTACTGGTAGTTGATTTAGCCTATAATCTCGACAATTCTGCATAAGATTTTCACACTGAGCAAGCGTAAAAATACTGGGAAGATGATTCAATTACGAAAATTCAAACAATTAGTTATTTGGGCACTGCTGGGCTTATTTACAACTTGGATAGTCAGTTGCAGCACGGGTAATGTCAGCACAAGTACAAAAAATATTCAGTTTTGGACTATGCAGCTCCAACCCCAATTTACCGAGTACTTTAATAAACTGATTGCGGATTTTGAGTCGCAAAATCCA
Organism: Desmonostoc vinosum; assembly: GCF_059505385.1. Taxonomy (NCBI): domain Bacteria; kingdom Bacillati; phylum Cyanobacteriota; class Cyanophyceae; order Nostocales; family Nostocaceae; genus Desmonostoc; species Desmonostoc vinosum. The sequence goes on along the minus strand of NZ_JCACKM010000101.1, from coordinate 5,547 downwards.
GGTACTAAGGTGAAGTGGGTTGATGTACCTTGGGCAGCTATGGAAAACAAAATCTTAACAGCTGTCTCCGCAAAAACACCACCTGATGTTGTTAACCTCAATCCCGATTTTGCGTCTCAACTTGCTGGGCGAAATGCTTGGTTAAATTTGGATGAAAAAGTCTCAAATGAAGTACGTTCCTCCTATTTACCGAATATTTGGAAGGCAAGCACGCTGAATGGCAAGAGTTTTGGAGTTCCTTGGTATCTCACCACACGGTTAACCATTTATAACACTGAATTATTAAAACAGGCAGGTATCAATAAGATACCTACAACCTACGCAGAATTAGCACAAGTGGCGCAACAAATTAAAGATAAGACTGGCAAGTATGCCTTTTTTGTGACATTTGTTCCGCAAGATTCCGGTGAAGTGCTGGAATCATTTGTGCAGATGGGAGCCACTCTCGTAGATACTGAGGGTAAAGCCGCGTTTAATTCTCCCCAAGGTAAAGCCGCGTTTCAGTATTGGGTAGATATGTATAAAAAAGGACTGCTACCCAAGGAGTCATTAACACAGGGACATCGCCATGCAATTGATTTATACCAATCTGGAGAGACGGCATTTCTCGCTTCAGGGCCAGAATTTCTCAAATCGATCGCCACTAATGCCCCTACAATAGCTCAAGCTTCTGCGATCGCACCCCAACTCACCGGTGACACAGGCAAGAAAAATGTGGCAGTAATGAACATAGTTGTTCCCCGCGAAAGCAAACAACCAGATGCCGCCGTGAAATTTGCTCTATTCGTCACCAACGATCAAAACCAATTAGCCTTTGCCAAAGCTGCAAATGTTCTACCTTCTACAAAAAAAGCACTTGCTGATCAGTACTTTCAAGATGTTCCAGCCACCGCTACCACAATAGAAAAAGCACGAGTTATTAGCGCTAAACAATTACAACAAGCAGAAATATTAACTCCGACTTTAAAAGATTTCAACAAATTGCAAAAAGCAGTTTATGAAAACTTACAAGCAGCCATGCTAGGCGAAAAAACTGTAGATAAAGCCGTAGAAGATGCGGCACAACAGTGGAATCAGAGGTAAATTTGGGTAATTCGTAATTCGTAATTACGAATTACGAATTACGAATTATTTAACTCCCCTGCTCCCCATCCTCAACGGAATCTGAATTACAAATTCTGCTCCATTTCCAGGTGCTGAATGACACTCTAAACTACCATTATGGAGTTCGATAATAATTCGATAACTAATTGATAAACCTAAACCTGTACCCTTGCCAACATCTTTAGTTGTGAAGAATGGGTCAAATAATTTTGCTTTAACTTCCTCATCTATACCTAAACCATTATCAGCAATCCGAATCTCTGCCCAATCTTTATTAATAACCTTTGTAGAAATATAAATTTTGGGTTGATATTGCTTTTTTTCCTGCTTGCTCATTGCCTCATTCAAAGCATCAATCGCATTGGCAATAATATTCATAAATACCTGATTTAATTGCCCAGCGTAGCATTGGATCAAAGGCAATTGACCATAATCACGAATTATTTGAATAGCTTGTGAATTATCTAGCGATGGTTTGAGGCGATTGTTTAAAATAACTAGTGTGCTATCAATTCCTTCATGAATATTGACTGTTTTAAAGTTTGCTTCGTCTAGGTGAGAAAAAGTGCGGAGTGACTTGACAATTGTACAAATTCGTTCTACTCCAACAGTCATGGATTGAAAAAGATTAACAGAATCTTGTTTAATAAATTCGAGTTCAATTACTTGGATTTTTTGTTTAATTGCCTCTACTGGTTCAGGATAATACTGCTGATAAAGTTCTATTAGTTTTAGCAAATCTTGAAAATATATATTGGCATAATTTAAGTTACCGTAAATAAAGCTGACTGGATTGTTAATTTCATGAGCAATTCCAGCTACTAAAACACCAAGAGCAGACATTTTCTCAGATTCTATTAGTTTTATTTGCAAAGCTTTGAGATTTTTCAGAGCAGTTTCTAACTCATTACCTCGGTTTTCTAGAGCAGTTTGGGACTCTTCTAAACCTCGAATGACATTTTTCAGTACGACTTCTCTAACTTCACTAAATTTTTCAAGTTGTTCTCGTTCTGCTTCCGAACGTTCTAGTCTTTTTTTTAGAACCCGAACAGTTTTTTCTAACTCCTTGATTTTACTTTCGTAATCTGTAGATTCCATACACTTTTATTTTGTCCCTAAAAGTAGAGTGACAAAAGTTTCTTGATGATAATAAGTTGAACCTTGAAATTCTAGGGGTGCAAATTCACCGTAAGTGTAGAATCCACAAATAGGCACTTCTGTTGAAAGTGAATTTTTCACGAGTTGATACTCTTCCTTTGTTCTTGTGCCTAAAAACCAACGACGACAGCAACAGGAAAATAACAAAACGGCTTCTGGTTCAGTTCCGGGATAGTGTTCTAGGGCATTCTTAAAAGAAGTCTCTGTTGCAGCAATAATTTCATCTCTACTGATGTCTGTGACTTGAACCATTGCTTGCTCTGGAATATCGCCCAAAAAATTGATACTACCGATTTGAGTGTCGTAAGTATTAGGTACACGCATGTAGTAGCGATCGCTATTTCCTTCATAAACAGCTAATGGATGCTCTGCTGTCGGTGGGCGATCGCCCAAATAACGCTGATAAAATTCTAGTGCCGTTCTCCCATCAACCTCGTAGAGAACGGTTCCCTGAGCCTTTGTGACAAAACTTTTGTTTCCAATTGGTTGCCAACCACAAGCAATTCCATAGGAAAACAGTATATCTCCAGAAAATATCAAAATCGGCAAAGAATCTGTTAAAACTTTAGTACCGAAGAATTGATAAGTTGTTTTGAATCTATACTGATCCCCAGCTGTACCACCCACAATTGGCATTTGAGAACCCAAAGCTAGTTTTAATCCTTTAAGAATTAACTCACCATCAGTAGTTGTTCCATCTGCTGTATAACTAGCAGGCAAGGAAATACATAATTTAGCAATAGCTGTACTTTTTTCTGTGGCTTGTTGTACAGCTTGGTGAGCAGCAGCAATAGGATTATCCTTTACTGCATACCCAATACCAGCACGGATTTCTACAGTGTCAGAGCAAAAAAGCATCAGTGTTAAGGAATCTTGTTGAAACCCTAAAACTGACGATATCTCGCCATCGGTAGTACAACCAATCAAATCAATTCCGGTAAAAACTTTATCGATTTCCGGGAGAATTAAAGCATGATCAAAATCAATTGCAGCAAATAAGATACCTGCCTGAGGTTTGAGATCTATTAAATCGTCAGAGCATTGTTTTATGATTTCTGCAATTGCACTTTTAGAATCTGGATCTTCACTATGAGCAACAACAACTTTTAACATTTCTATTTTAATTGTGAACGTGTTTTAAATAGATTAATTTTCTCAATTAATGTAATATCAATTGAGCTTTGCTATATCCTAAATCAAAAGTTCAATAATTATGAGAAATTGCCGTAATGCTACTAATCATTCAAAATGAGGAGTCAGCCATGTGCTGAAGTTTACTCAGTTAAGGTTGCCCAAAAAATAAATGAAAGTAACTATTGTTAAAAAAAAGTTATACTTTTAGAATTTTTTATACTGTTGCAAAAAATGCCCAATTAAATAGAGAGAACCGCACAAAACAACTAAATTATCTGTTAGGGAAAAAGCTGATTTTAATGCTGATGATAAATCTGGATAAGTCTGGCAAAGGCTTAATTGTGGACAGATTTCATGAGCTAACTTTGCTAATTCTTCTGGATTGGCTGAACTATGATCTGGTACTGGGACTAAATACAATTTATCTCCCAATCGAAGTAAAGATTGAAAAATTTCTGCATGGTCTTTGGTGGAGAGCATTCCCATCACCCAAATCAGCTTTTGAGCATTTAAGCTATCTACATAATCTCGCAGTACTTGAGCAGCAGCAGGGTTATGAGCGCCATCAATTAATAATTTTTGTTGTCTCCAAGTTACCCATTGCATCCGTCCCGGCCATTTAGTTTTTCTTATACCTTCAATAATTGCTGCTTCAGAAATCTGCCAACCCTGTTGTTGTAGATTTTCCAAAGTGGCTAAAGCCAAAGCTGAATTAGTCAGTTGAATTTGTCCTGATAAGGGCAAAGGATACTTAATTAACTTGGAATTTTGAACTGATTCATATTCTGCCCATCCTATAGTGATTTGACGGGCGGGTTGAGGCGTAAAAATCGGACATTGTAATTCTAAAGCACGCGATCGCACAACTTTTTGTGCCTCTGGCGGCAATGGGCCAATCACAGCAGGACATCCCAACTTGAGAATACCAGCTTTTTCTCTAGCAATATCAGCAACAGTTGGGCCTAGTTGCTGCCAATGTTCCCGACTAATAGACGTAATCACAGTTACCAAAGGTTGTGAGCAAACATTCGTAGCATCCAAACGTCCCCCTAGACCAACTTCTACCACAGCCACATCAACTTGCTGCTGAGCAAAATATAACCAAGCTGCTGCGGTAATCACCTCAAACTGAGTTGGCGACTGTTCACCAGGACGAATAGCCGCTTTTACTTCTTGCAATAATTCGCTCAACTCCTGAGAAGAAATTGGCTGTTCGTTAACACAAATACGTTCTGTCCAATCAATTAAATGGGGAGAAGTGTAGCGTCCTGTACGATAACCAGCCTCAGTCAGTACCGAAGAAAGATAAGCACACACCGAACCTTTACCATTAGTGCCAGCAACATGAATCATCGGGACTTGGTGATGGGGATTGCCGAGATTTGCCAACAAATTGACAATGCGATCGAGTCCCAGATGCACACCAAAGCGTTGAAAAGGTTGTATTACGAGATCGATATCCACGGGTGGGGGGATGAGGGGGGTGGGGGGGATGAGGGGGATGGGGGAGACGCGGGGACGCGGAGAATAATCAATAGACCTCTTGCAAAAGTCAGATACTCGCCAGAAAATAAATTTTCTGGCTGATAACTCAAGTCGGTTGAAACCGACTAATAACAGTATTTTTAGTCCGTTTCAACGGACTTTTGCTATTAGGCAGAGACTTGAGTCTCTGACGGTTCAAGTATTTTTGCAAGAAGTCTAATAACAAATGACAATTCTCCAGGCCCCTAATCCCCACTGGGCTTCGCCCCGCTTCGCTAACGTGGGGGCCCTGAGTTCCCCATTCCCAATAAAACCGACTGTCCTCATCACGAGAAACAGTCGGTTAAAGATTGATGAAGTTAACTTAAGTTTAAGCTTCTCTGTCCAAAAAGGCTTGAACTTGTCTTAAAGCAGCAGCACCAATATTAAACAAAGCCCAACCAGCAGCAACCGCGATTGGTGCAAAAACGATCGCTACACGAAAATCAATATCCATATCTAGAGTCCCTCTCCTAAGTAGAAATTAAAGTTTTATCAACTATTCTCATTTTTTATTTTTAGCTGAACTGGGCATTTTTTACAGAGTCATATGTAAAGAATGATTAAAGTGTGGGAGTGGGGAGTGGGGAGTGGGGAGTGGGGAGTGGGGAGTGGGGAGTGGGGAGT
>NZ_JCACKM010000100.1:0-25807 GCF_059505385.1 Desmonostoc vinosum | reverse complement strand
GCACTATGACGTGCCACATCCTCAAGGGTTTTCAGCCTAGCCATCCTTATAATGCCATTGTAGGGGCGATCGCGTTACAGTTCTGGGGTTAAATATTAGGGTAACACCGACATAATCCCCGTTAGGGAAAGTGGTTAAGTAAAGAACGGATGGGCAGAATTTTGGTTTGACTCACATCTTGCACCTGCCAGTGAAAATAATGAGTCTGCCGCAATAAAGTTATAAAAATTACATATCTATTTGTCTCTGCATTTAGTCCATTTCTAATGGACTTTTGCTATAAGACAGGGATTTACAATCCCTGGCGGTAGAGAGCGAAGCCGAACAATTAGGTAAGTTTTGCGACTAACAGTTTGAAAGGTGCAAGATCTGAGTTGAGAGTAGCGTTTTCATCTCCTTTAGGGGAAGTGGTTAGGTAAAGGGAATTTCATTACCAATCTCTTCGTTAACTTTTTACGGTTTCCATCCCCGTTAGGGGAAGTGGTTAGGTAAAGGAATTCGTAGCTTGCTACGATCCAGAAACTGGCAGTTTCCATCCCCGTTAGGGGAAGTGGTTAGGTAAAGTTCACGTTATCAAGTTTAATGACGGATTAGTACTAATGTTTCCATCCCCGTTAGGGGAAGTGGTTAGGTAAAGAGTTACCTTTTATAAACCTTACTGAGCAATGGTTTCAGACCCCCTAATCGACACCACTTTTCAAATTGTCAATAATCGTCAACAAATTCTCAATAAGTAATGCGTTTTGTAGCCTGAAATCTTTACTGTGCAAGCAATCGACACCAGTTAACGAAATTATGCGGTTTTCAAGGTTCTGGTGAGTGGTGTCGATGAGTTTCAACACACTCAATAAACAGTAAAATATGTTACCTAAGTTTGTCAAGCTTTTAACAACTGCGATGGCGCAAAGCACCCCCAATGAGCGATCGCTTGGATTGTTCCACTCTTTATTATAACAATTCCGAATTTTCTACTCCCTATTCATTCATATTACGGTAAGTGGCAACTGCTGAAGGTGATATGCGATTTAGATATCGGAAAATCCAATATTTGAAGATGGTGTCTAAAATCACGGGAAATGTGGCAATAAATAAGAAGATAAAATCTCGATTTGCTGGTAATCCCCAATGACGTGATAAACCTTCTAGAATGACTTCCCAACCGTGAGGAGAGTGAAATCCCACAAATATATCTGTAAATAAAATGATAATAAATGCCTTAGCACTATCACTTAAACCATAAACAATATTATCAAAGAAATCTTTTAGCACCCCTATAGAAGATTTACTCACAAGTAATAGCCAGATGAAAGCAATCACCGAGAAAATATCTGCAAAAACATTTTTAACGGCATTGGAACCTTCATTGCGAAACTCATTGGCTACTGCTTGAGCTTTTTTTCTCATCTCATCTTCTATTTGCTCTGGAGATAGGGGAGGAGCGTTTGTAATTAAATTTTCAAATTTGATTCTTTCTTCAAATCTTTGCAGTTGTATTAGGGCTTCCTCTTCCATTTCAAAGTTGAGAAATACTTGCACTTTTTCGGGTTTTCTAAAATTGTCAACCAGTGGCCCTACTATCAAAGCTTTTGAAATTTGGTGAGTCAATAATGGTACTATAATTAGTAGTAATACAAATCTGATCGATATGATCGTTCTTCTTTGGGTTAGACGAAAATTCTGAACAACATCTTGCTCAGCATTTGGATCTAATTCAACTTGTAACCGACTAATAGTGCTGAGGATTGACCTTGGCAAAACCCCCAGTGTATCAGCTTTGCGTTGTGTTTTTTTCTCTGCTTTAGGAGTTAATATTCTTTGTGAGGATGGAGGAGTGATTTTTCCTTCATCTGGTAAATTAGCAGGTTGAGCAACTAGAGTCTGAGAAGTTGTTTTTTCAGGAGAAATAGTATATTTTGATATAATTTGATCGATAAAGTTTAATTTTTCAAAAACTAAAGCTGGAGTCAGAAATTCGATCCCTGCTTTATTAGCAGCTTCTTGATTTTCTTCATCTAAAAACCAACGGCTGGCTCTAAACTCTGTTAGTCGCATCCTAGCAACTTTCAGGAGCTTTTTTAAGTCTGACTCAAAATAATCCATAACGCTGTTGCTGTACACAGCGGAAGTAGTGTCTATTTTTTTACCATTAAAATGCTTATCTTCTACTTCCTTAATCTTTAACGCTGCTTGATAGGCTTCATTTAGCGATCGCTCTGGTGTTAGTAAATACCATCGGTAAGCACCCAATAAGAAATGGTAAATTTTTTGGCTAAAAACAAAGTTGTTCATTGCAGACAATTATCCAGCATTATCTTGGTGATTCTTAACCTTAAGTTAACGCACGAGGTATAATAGCAAATCTATAAGGAGAAAATTTGTGGCTTCTGGTTCAGTTTGGATTATTGGTACTAGCCGCAGTGGTAAAACAACTCGTCTGGTAGAGCAATTTTGTGGTTGGGTGCAAACTGAAAATAAATATATTGAATCATTTTATACTAAAAGAACAAAGCAAGCAGAAGGTGAGCAAATACCAAAACTTTTATATCTTAATTCAACAAGACCAGGAGTTTTAGTCTTAGCTGCCAATGATGATAATCGTCGCGAGTTGGGAGATGTAATTATTACGGCAACTTTGGGAAAATATCCGGTGCGGGCTAAGACACCGCTAGGTTTTTTTCAGGATGAAGTTATTTTATTTTGGCCATTGCTGACTCAGATAATGCAACTAAAAGCGCAATTTCCAGTCCGACTGCGCCCAGAAACAGAGCAAGAACTAGCAACAAAACTTTGGCACGAGCAATTAGACGAAGAAATTCTGCGTTTGGCGGGAATGAGTGAATATCGCTTAGTACGCCGCATTCTCGACTTACTGCAATTAGCTGCTTACAGTGGCGTACCCTGCAAAGATATTGCTCAGATTTTGGCGAGTGGTTTACAGGAGGGCACCACAAACTTAGAACCAGAATTTTTGGCATCTTTGTTATTAGATTGGCGCAATTGGTGTTTAGAAAGGGGATTGCTAACTTATGGGATTATTACCGAACTTTACACTCAACACTTATTAAAAGATCATCTCTACCAGCAACAACTCACAAAACGCTATCAGGCAGTGTTAGCGGATGATGTAGATGATTATCCTGGTGTAGCGCGATATCTGTTTGAGTCGCTGCTAGATCAAGGTGCAGTGGGGGCATTTAGTTATAATCCCGATGGGGCAGTGCGACTCGGTTTAGGAGCAGATCCCAACTACATGCAAGGGTTAGCAAGACGTTGCCGTGTAGAAACCTTGGCAGGGCCTCCTCCAGAATCCCTTGCAGATAGACTTGCATCACCGATGGTGGAATTAGTTACAGAGCAGATGATGCTGCTAAGTTTACCAGAGACAGTGCAATCGATTCAAACCACCTCCCGTGCCCAACTATTACGGCAAACAGCCGAAACAATCGCCAACGCAGTTAAATCGGGGCAAGTGGAACCAGATCAAGTAGCAATTATTGCACCAGGTTTAGATGCGATCGCTCGTTACACCCTAGTAGAAATCCTGACTAAGCAAAACATCCCAGTAGAATCACTTAACGACCAACGTCCATTAATTAGTTCGCCCGTCATCCGTGCTTTGCTAACAATACTGGCACTAGTTTATCCAGGCTTAGGACGCCTAGTTGATCGGGATGCCGTAGCAGAAATGTTAGTTGTCTTGAGCAAAAGCCAACCCCCCCCAGAAACCTCCCCATTCCCCACTACTCATTCCCCAATCCTCACCGACATAGATCCGGTACGCGCCGGTTTGATAGCAGACTACTGCTTTGTACCGCATCCAGAACACCCCAACTTGCTACCAGTATCAGCATTTGAGCGTTGGGATAGAATTGGTTATGCAGCCACCACAGCCTATAATGTGATTCTACAGTGGATAGAACAGCAGCGATCGCAACAAGAACTCCGTCTAATTCCCAGTCCCATTTCCCTTTTAGATAGAGCCATTCAGCGTTTCTTATGGAATGGCAGTAATCTTCCCTACGATCAACTAGCAGCACTCCGAGAACTATTAGAAACCGCCCAACACTATTGGGAAATCGACACCAGACTGCAAACAAATTCAAAATTATCCCCGGTTGGTGAGCGAAGTCGTTCGACGAAGTCGTTCCCGCAGGGTACCACATCCCCCCACACCACCATTGTCGAATTCATTCAACTACTACGCCGTGGTACAATCACCGCCAACCCCTATCCGCTACACCCTGTAGGATCAGCTAAAAAAGCCGTCACTTTAGCTACTATTTTTCAATACCGTTCCAGCAGAAGATTTCACCGTTGGCATTTTTGGTTAGATACAGGCTCACCCCTGTGGGCAAAAGGTGGCGCGGCTACACTTTTTGGCGCACCGTTTTTTCTGCAACAAAGATTAGGTCAACCTTGGACAGCAGAAGATGAAAAATTAGCAGAACAACAAAGATTGCAAAGAATTTTAGTAGATTTGCTCTCTCGCGTATCCGATAAGGTTTATTTATGTCATAGCGATTTAGCCGTGAGTGGACAAGAGCAATTAGGCCCTCTTTTACCTTTAGTAAATAGTTGCGTATCTATTGTTTCTGAATTTGCTAAATAATATTTTGTGTAAATTCAAGGGGTTAAAACCTTACCTCTATATGTAGCTCAGTTTCAGATGGGGATTTATACCCCGACTGAAACTGTTTTTAATGCGCGAATTTTGAATTATGAATTTTCATTCAGAGGACGAATGTCAGTAATTTTACCTCCTAAGCGAGTAATACGGCGCATTTCCTGATTCATGCGGCTATAAGGCACCTGAATCAAAATTGTGCTGCTATTGCGAATTGCATAGCTGTTATTTTCAGTTTGCTCACTTTGCCGTAATCCTTCGACTTCGTAGACAAAGATACGGTCATTTGATGTTGAGCTAGATGCTCTGGTAAATGCAGATTGTCCAAGCATAAATGTTCTCCTGGTTTTGGGAGTGGGGAGTGGGGAGTGGGGAGTGGGGAGTGGGGAGTGGGGAATGGGGAATGGGGAGTGGGGAGTGGGGAGTGGGGAGTGGGGAGTGGGGAGTGGGGAGTGGGGAGTGGTTATTATTTATTCCTGCCCTGCCCCCTGCCTCCCCTCTTTCAAGGGTAGGTTTTTCATATTCAGTCTGAAAAAACCTATTTTTTCGTTCCGAAATCTTTCTCCGCGTCCCCGCGTCCCCGCGTCCCCGCATCCCCGCGTCAACCAAAACGCGAAATCTAAAAAACCTACCCGAGCTGCCTCCCCTGCCTTTACTGTGCAATCGTTATACTGGCCACCTTACCCCCTAGCTTATTAATTTGCTGGAGGGTATCTGATAACTGTTCGTAGGGGACGATGAATTCTTTATTGCTGCGACGCACCCAAGGATACCTTGGCAGAGAGATTCCTGCTACTTCTATGCGGTAGAGACGATCTGAAGATCCTTGTGAGGATCTGCCAAAGGTGCGATTAGGCATTACTCCTTGTTTAGAAGGACGGTAAGCAAAACCATCGCTACCACCAGAAGAACCAATAACCGCAGAAGCACTGTTTTTTGCGAGTTCAGCTGCAAGGCGCGAGCTATTTCCTTCTAACTGAGAGCGATCGCTGTTAGCATAGCCCCTATAGAGACGAAACATCCGGGTAAATCCTACGGTTTTTTGACCCGGTTGTGTTGAGAACCCACGATAGTAAGGCACAATGGAGTCACTAAAGCTGGCTTCGTACTCAGCAGAGTCGATATAAGAATCAATGTCTGCCTCAAACCCTTGATTTTGATAACGATCCAAATGTTCAATCACTTCTGATTCATCATAAGGGGCGCGTCCTAGCAAGTGTTTGATGTTCAACTCAATCACTCGTGTTTGGAAATGCGGGTACAGGAATTTGGTTTTGTACAAATCAGATTTGGCAACGGCGCGAACAAATTCACGCACAGTCAATTGACCATTGTTAAGTAGAGACTCCAGACTAGTAAGGCGTTCTGCTGCCATGATATGGTCATTACCTAAAACCTGACGGTAAACCGCATTAATCACGGCTTTAGCATCTTCTGATGTCCAATTTGGACGTAATTCCATCGGTTTGGTGTCGCTAAAGGCGGAAGTTCCTAGACGGGAAGCCGCAGTTGTAATCGCCACTGGTTATTTTCTCCTTGCTATGAATGTTTGGGGGAGTAGGGTAAAAGAAAATGCAAAAAGATTTTGAGTTTGAATTGGGAATTATTTTCCTTTTGTTATGAAATTCAGTGTTGATTGCTCAAAGCCAACAAGCAACTGGGTTTATACTCAGCACTTTACTATATCTACCACTCGACTACCGCGTTGATTCAATCTTTGTAGAGTAGGTGAGAGTTGGTCATAGGCGACAAGATACTCGCTTATACTACGTCGGATTTGGGGAGTACGACTGCTAGCAGCTTGCATGACGCGCACTCGATAGATTTGTCCCCGTTCTCCACTAGTTACACCAGCTAGACCTCTGCCAAAATTGGGTGTGTGGACAGGATTTGCTAAGTTTAAAGCGAGATCCCTTGTTAGCCAAGCTGATTTATTTTTGCCTTGGGCGCGATCGCTGTTGGCATACCCCTGATAAAGTTGCAACATGCGGTTAAAACCTACAGTTTTTTGACCCCGTTGACTTTCAAACCCCCGGTAATGTGGGACGATGGATTCTCCAAAACTTTCTTGATATTCGAGTGAGTCGATGTAAGAATTGATCTCTGCTTCGTATCCTTTTTCGATGTAGAGATTAACGTGGTAGGTAATCTCTGACTCGTCATAGGGTGCGCGGCCGAGAAGATGCTTATAGTTTAATTCGATAAACCGGACTTGTGGCGTTGAGTAAAAAAACTTTGTCCGATACACTTCTGATTGAGCCAAGGCACGCACAAAATCCCGAACCGTGATGTGACCATTGTTAAGCAAGGACTCGGCACTAACTAACCGTTCTACCTCCATTAAATGCTCGTTGCCAAATACCTGACGATAGGCAGCCCAAATAACTATCTTCACATCAGTATCAGTCCAATTTGCCTTTAATTCTACAGGAGATGACTCTGCAAACGGTTCAAATCCTAACTGCTTAGCTGCCATAGAACTTGTCATGTCTAAGTCTCCTTAAATTCAGTTACTCAGTTATCAGTTATCAGTTATCAAGCGTGTTGATAACTAAATCATTGACAAAAATATGCCCAGAATCTCAGACCACTGCCGATGCAACGCAACTGAGCATCAACAATATGCTGTTATTCTGGGCTAGAGGGAACCCTTAGCTAAGGGCATTGATGGCATAGTCAATGTAAGAATTAGCTTCTACAGCTGCATCGCCGCTGAGGCCATGGTTGGTTTTGATATGCTTGAGCGCTTCAATGTACCAACTGGGAGATAATTCAAAGGTTTTGTTAATTTCAGTCAATCCACCAATCAAATAATCATCTATTGGCCCTGTGCTACCTGCAATTAGGCAGTAAGTGATCATGCGGAGGTAGTAACCAATGTCTCGCACACATTTAGCCTTACCTGTAGGTGTTGAAGCATAGTTCGCACCTTGCATTTGAGTGGTGTAAGGAAACTTCTGATACACTGCATTTGCTGCCCCTTCAGCTAAACTCTGAGCTTTGGTGCTGAGGGTTTTAGCAGCATCTAAGCTGGCAGCAGCTTGACGGAAGCGACCAAAAGCAACTTGCAATTCTGTAGAACTCAGAAAGCGTCCTTGAGAATCTGCTGTTGACACTGCTTCTGTTAAAGGAGTTTTCATGCTAAATAGACCTCTCAAAAATTTGGCAAAATGGTTTTCGGTTTTGTAAATTCAAAAACTAGTTGGCTGACTAAGGCAACCCAGCGAGGTTGAAATTCCTTTACCTCCCCACGTTACCGTGTCACCGCGTCTGTTGTACTAACCCACTGCTGAAGCAGCCCGATCAAAATAGCTGCCTAATTCAGCCATCAGTGAGCTACAATCACCACGGGTAACTCCATTAGGATCATTAGCGATCGCGATCGCTGCTTCCTTCATCTTGGAAACTCCCGTACCCACAGAACCACCAGGAACACCCAAAGCAACGTAGGTTTCCCGTAAACCATTCAAACAGCGATCGTCTAAAACACTAGCATCACCCGTAAACACGGCGTAGGTTACATAGCGGAGAATAATTTCCATATCCCGCAAGCAGGCAGCCATCCGGCGGTTGGTGTAAGCATTACCACCTGGAGCAATCAATTGGGGTTGTTCTACAAACAATGCCCGCGCTGCATTAGCCACAATAGCAGATGAATTTGAGGTAATGCGGTTGACAACATCCATGCGCTTGCTGCCTTCCGCTACCATGTTCTTTAAAGCATCGATTTGAGAATCATTAACATATTCGCCCCGTGTATCTGCCTGAGCAACCACTTTAGTAAAAGCGTCTAACATTCCAAAATCTCCTTCCTGTTTTGGCATGAATTAAAGCGGCTCAAAGGCTGATTGTTAAAGTAAGATATTGAACTGTGAGTATTGAGCAATAAGCAAACAACATTGTGCAAAAGGATAACAAGGAAAGCATAGCTAACGCTGTTTGTCAATATTAGAGCAACAAATTACACAGTTTAATAACTAATCTAGAGATCCATCACAATCAATTCCTCAAGCTTTATTAGTCTGTCAAGTTTAAATTGAGGGATAAAAATTCTCCACGTCCCCGTGTCAGTTTAAACCTGTCAATTTTGGGTCAACAGATAGCTTGAGGGAATCTGAACCCCGACCTCAAAGTCAAGAGTTCAGTACCTTTTGAACCACTTTTGATTAAACCAATCCGTTTGTGCAAATCTTGTGCAATTTCCCAAACATTCTGAAAAACTTGATTAAGAAATATGAATAACATAAAGAGTACTGAGTATGGTAAAACCCAACAGAGCAACGTCAATGTTGGGTTTAGCCCCTCCAAACTACTTTTAACTTTGCTACTGAAATGGGGGTAAATTACTCGGGTCAATACCCTGTGATTGTAAATAAGCAATCAGTAGTTCTTTTTGTTGACGTTCTTGTTGGGCACGTTGACGTTCTTGTTGGGCACGTTGACGTTCTTGTTCAATTTGTTCTACAGCCCAAGGCAACAAATTACCTGCTTGGTTCCACCAACGCAACCAATAACCTGTTCGTCCTTCTTTTGTCCCTTGCCAGGTTCCCAAAAACAAACCCATCGCATCCACCCAATGATGACCATTTTCATCAGGTTGTTTTAACTCATAGCGTCCATTTTCTAGTTGATAATATTCCAATAAACCACTATCTGGTTCCAAAATCACATAAATAGGAATCTGCAAAATCTGCTCGTAAAAAAACCACTTTCCAGGCGGATAAGTCCGCTTGACTGAATATTCTCCGCCGTCTTTATCTGAGAGAAATTCCATCACAATGCTTGGAATTTCACCTTCTAGAATCGGTGTGTAACTTTTACGATTATTGAGAATTTCTTTGACTGACGACACATACACCCAGTCTGGTGCTTTGATGATTAATTGCCCATTCACTGTGGCACACAAGCCAAAATTTGCAGCGATTAATATTTGCGGTTGGATGAAGCCACTAATTTCTAAGCTTTCGCGCAACGCACCAGCCAATATTGGCTGACCGGTATTCTCCACTGGTTCATCCTCTAGTTGAAAGTCTTTGGGTAAGGCTTCCCAAGTGATTACCAGTTGATTTGATGATTTGGCTTGGCTGAGTTGGGTTGCCATGTACACAGCATGAGTGTCAATCTGTTCTTTATTTTATCGCTGATTAAGCGAAGTTGAAACTTTTAACTAGGAGAATTGGCTTCTGTGAGTTGGGCGATGGTAAATGATAAGGGCTGAGAATTTAACTTTGCGGGTAAGATAACAGGGGGTTTATAACTATGTACTGGCTTGATAGCAGCAAGAGCGATCGCCAATGTCAAACTTACCATTCTCACAATACTTTGCAAATTCATAAATCGTTTTTTCTATTGGTGAATCGCTATTTAGATAATAAAAGTATAAATTTTTACTTACAATACTAAAAATTACTTATGCTTAAAACTCTTTTGGTGTCAGCATTTCACCTATTATGACCAGCAGTTTAAAAGTACAATAATTTACTAGATTCAACAAATGAACTACAATAAAATTTTACAAAAATAGCGTTCTTTATTTAAGTAATATCTTGGATTATTTACACAGCCGAAACAGTGTCAATTAATAGGTATAGAAAAACATCACTATGTTCTAATAAAAATCCCTCTCTTTACTCAAGAGAAGGAAAGATTTTTGCTTTACAAAAACTGAGGGTGAAGTCTTTTATAAATCAAAACCGTTCAGCTAGGGCTAAAAAATTTTTCTACGCTATTGCCCAATCTCTAATCCTCTGACCCTTTTACTTACTGCCAAACAAAAACTTTAGCTTCGTATGGGCCTAAATCTGTAATGATGCCATCATCACCAGCTTCGAGATCATAATCAGCTGTCCACTCGTGCCATGTACCACCAATAGGGAAGTTAGGGACATGATAGCCTCCGAGGAAATTTTCACTGAAGTTAGCTACCACAACCACACGAGAACCTTCATCATTCCAGCGGCTATAAGCTAATACCTTGGCTTCGGGATTTTCGTGAATAAAATCGATATTTTCTGTGTAAAGAGCATGATTACCTTTACGCAAGTTCGTTAAACCTTTGTAGTATTCAAACAAACCGCGATTTAAATCATTACCTAATAGCGTCCAATCGATTTTAGCTGAATCTTGAGTTTTGGGTTTATACTCACCATATTCTTCACCCATCCAAATCAAAGGCACACCAACCGCTGTCATCAAAATCGCTGCACCTAACTTAGCCCGTCGAAAAGCTTCTTCATCAAAAATTTCTCGATTTCCCAACTCTACCATCAAATGATTATGGTCGTGGTTAGTTAAGTAATTAACTACATTCGTAGCACCCATGAAGCCTTGACGCTTACAATCAATGACGTCTTTCAGACGTTCTAAATCAAAGGTATCTCCACAGATATGTTCTAAAATACAGTGATAAAAACTGTCATGCCAGCAGCCATCCATTGGCCCATCGACATTAGTAATACTAGTAGTTTCAGGAATATGTTCTGCAATGTTGTAAAAAGGTTTAGAACCAGCTGTTTGTTTAGCTTCCTGAACAATCCAATGCATAAAATCGTAGTTGGCTATTTGTCGTGCTGCATCATAGCGAATCCCATCTATATGATATTCCTCAATCCAAAAACGGATTGTATCGCCAATAAATCGCCGTGCTGGATAAGTCTCTAAATTCTCGTCGTAATGTTCGTAATTAAACTCAGGCCCCCAACTGTTATCGGGATCACGAGGAGAGTGGTGAAACCAATAATCATGGTCAATTTGCGTTAACGGGCTGCTGGATTCTGAATGGTTATAAATACCGTCAATAATGACTCGAATACCTCGTTTATGACACTCATCAACCAGCTGTTTTAATTCAGCAGTGGAACCATAACTCGATTCTGTTGCAAGGAAATGCCGAGGATTATAACCCCAGCTATAATCACCTGGATATTCTTTGATTGGCATTAATTCAATAGCATTAATCCCTAGCTCACACAAATAGTCTAATTTTTCCAGAACATGTTTGTACTTCCCTCGTGCATAAGGGTCATCCTCTCCACCAGAAAAATCTCCAACGTGCAATTCATAAATGACTAATTCGTGATCAGCAGGTAGAGGTTTATCATCATTTTGCCAAACATAAGTATCAAGAATTTTTGTGCCATCTTTTACCCGGATAACACTATCATCTTTTCCACTTAATTCATCTATATCAGTTGCATAGGGATCTGTAACATCAACCCACTGTTCTGGTTCAAAAAACCACGAATTTGTCTGAACCCGAAACTTATATTTATATGTGCCATCTTCTAATTCAACAGTTGTGCGAAAATAACCATCATCGCCTTTCTCCATTGGAATTTCTTGCCAATCAGAAAAGGAACCAATTAACGCTGCTCCTTTGTTATAAGGTGCAAACAAGTTAAACTCAATTGGCTTTGTCATAGGGTTGTTAAAATAGAAAATGTTAGCAAAATTATTTTCTGATGTTAAATCAAATATGCCAATAGTTCTATGGAAATAATTAGATAATTATTGCCTCTATCAATAGAAATAATTTGTGAATTGTATTTAATGTTTTCAGTATGATATATCTTGTAAAAGGGAGTGGGGAGTGGGGAATGGGGAGTGGGGAATGGGGAATGAGTGTTTGTATTTCTCTCCCTGCCTCACAGGTGTAGGTAACTGTTTAACAGCAGATTGTCCGCCTTTACGATTTGCTCAAACGCTTGCAGCCTTCGCCAATCGTTTCGCTGAACCGGGCGGTGGCAATCTCAATGGTAGACAATCCTCAGACGGCCCTTGGACTCATCGATGGACTTGCTCCCCAACTTGATGGCTACCATCTATTTCACGCCACGTGTGCTAATCTACTGCGCCGCATGGGAGCCTCTGAAGAATCCGCACAGAGCTACGCACAAGCGCTCGTGTTGGTCACTAATGACAGCGAACGCCGCTTTAGAAAGCGCCGCATGGGAGGCTCATTTGTTACACACAATTAAGAAGTGCTATAAATGCGACATATTAGTGTAATTTCCCGGATTTTTAGCCACAAGCATTATATTCTGATAACAGGTTACAAACTTGAGAAACTTCCATGTCGCCACTGATCTCCATTGTCATCATTAATTACAACCGGGAGCGTTATCTTGAGGCAGCGATCGCCAGTGTCTTAAAGCAGACGTGGCAAGACTTTGAGTTGCTGATCTGGGATGATGGCTCAACAGATAATTCAGTGGCGATCGCTCACGAGTCTGCTCGGCAAGATGGGCGAGTGCGCTTAGTTGAGGCATCCCATCAAGGAGTGGCGGCGGCGTGTAAGTCAGCGATTGAGCTAACTAGCGGTGCTTACATCGGCATAGTAGATAGTGACGATGTCTTAGCACCTACGGCATTGGCAGAAACGGCGACAGTACTTAACCGCTATCCGCAAACGGGCTTTGTTTATACTGACTATTTAAATATTGATGAAGCAAGTAAAGTCATAGGCTACGGTCATCGCTGTAATATTCCTTACTCTCCAGCAGGTTTGTTACTAAACTTCATGACGTTTCATTTCCGGCTAATACGACGCTCTGTTTACGAGCAAGTAGGAGGTGTAAATGAGTCTTTCTCTTTATGTGCTTATGACTATGACCTATGTTTGCGACTGTCAGAAGTAGCTCAGGTGCGGCGGTTGAAAAAGCCACTCTATTTCTACCGAGTTCATTCTCAAAGTATCTCTATTACTAGGAAAACAGAGCAAATTCTCTGGTCGCAAAAGGCGATCGCCCAAGCTTTGCAACGACGTGGGTTAGCACATAAGTTGCAAATTGATGTGGAATTGTCTACGGGCCGCTTTCTGTTGCGTCGCAAAAAACCTTTATTACCAAACATCGCCGCCACAGTCGGGTGTTTGCTACTGGGTACAATCGTAGGTGCTGGATTCGCCCACGCTCAACCGATTGTTCCTGCTGCGGATGGTACAGGTACGATTGTCACTCCCAATGGTAACAGGCTGGATATTACTGGTGGTACGACTTCTGGCGATGGGGCTAATCTGTTCCACAGCTTTCAACAGTTTGGGATTAGTGCAGAACAAATCGCCAACTTTCAAGCCAATCCTGCTTTACAAAATATCTTGGGTCGAGTCACTGGCGGTAATGCTTCGGTGATCAATGGCTTGATTCAGGTGACTGGTGGGAATGCTAATTTGTTTTTGTTGAATCCATCTGGCTTGATTTTTGGGCCAAATGCCAGCTTAAATGTCCCTGGCGCATTCACGGCGACAACAGCCAATGGTATCGGTTTTGGGGATAGTTGGTTTAATGCGATCGGTGCTAATGATTATAAGGTCTTGGTTGGACAACCCAATGGCTTTGCGTTCACCACTAACCAGCCAGGAGCAATTATTAATGCTGGGAATTTAGGGGTGGGTGTGGGACAGAATTTTGCTCTGTTGGGTGGTACGGTGGTCAACACTGGACAGATTTCTGCACCGGGGGGGCAAATCGTCATTACATCTGTACCAGGGCAAAATTGGGTAAGACTGAGCCAACCGGGAAATTTGTTGAGTTTGGAAATTCAGCCCCTGAGCGCTAGTGGTAGCCAACCCAATGATTGGACAATCCCTGTTGCTTCGATACCGGAATTGCTGACGGTTGGTAACACTGGGTTAACTGCTAAACCCGACGGCACTGTGGAACTAACGGACTCGAAAGTCACGATTCCCACAACTGCTGGTACGACTATTATCTCTGGCAAGCTTGATGTATCTGGGCCAACAGGTGGCAAGGTTGGTATTTTCGGTCAACGGGTGGGATTGATTGGTGCAAATATTGACGCCTCTGGTACTAATAATGGTGGCACTGTCTTGATTGGTGGTGATTACCAAGGTAGGGGCACTGTACCAAATGCTACGCAAACTTATGTTGATTCCAAATCAGTCATTAATGCCGATAGTACCTTGAATGGCAATGGCGGGCGTGTGATTGTTTGGGGTAACGATACAACAAGGTTTTTTGGTAACATTTTCGCGCGTGGTGGCATCAACGCTGGCAATGGTGGGTTTGTAGAGGTATCAGGTAAGAACTTTTTGACCTTCCAGGGACAAGTAAATACCTCAGCTACTAATGGTAAATTTGGCACGTTATTATTAGACCCCAGCACATTAACTATTATTGATGCCCCATCGGGAGGTACGTTTGATGCTACGGCTGGTAGTATTCTCTCTAGCACTCCAGATAGCGGTGCTAATACTGTTTCTTGGGGTGCGATCGCCGCTTTAGGATTTGGTACAAATATTAACTTACAAGCGACTGGCAATATTACCATCAATTCAATCACAGGTGGCACGCCGGGAGTCACAACCCCTGGTATTGCGACGTTAAACTTGGGCAGTGGTAGCTTTAGTCTGACCTCAAGCAGTGGTTCTGTAATTTTTGCTACTCCCACTGATACCATTAATACAAGTGGGGGAGATATCAACATCTCTGGCGCTAGTTTAGCACTGGGAAATCTCAACACAAATGGTGATTCCAGTAGCGATAGTGGTGATGTGACGTTATCTGCAAGTGGCAACATCACCGCAGGTAATATTATTGCTACTGGTGCTGGCTACGGCTACTCAGCAGGTAATATTTCAGTTACAAGTACCAATGGTGCGATTACTCTCGGTCAACTTGATACCAGCACTACTGAGAGTGGGTTTGCAGGTGGTACAGGAGGAACGGTAACTTTAAGTGCTACTGGTGATATTGTCACAGACATAATTAATTCTTTTGCTGATGATACTTCCGCCACAGGTACTGGTGGTGCGGTGACGGCAACAAGCACAGCAGGCAGTATTACCACAGGTGCAATCAACTCTTATGTATTCAAGACTGGAGGCGGTGAATTTACAGCCACAGCTGGTGCAGTTAACTTAACGGCTAGAGATAATATTACCGTGAATGGGGGAATTGATGCCTCGGCGATCGCCACCGGAACTGATGGTAATGCGACAGCTACAGGTGGCAATGTCACTCTCCAAACTACCAATACTGCTGGTAGCACAATTCGTTTTGGCAGCATCAACACTCAAGCCATCACCAGCACTGGTGAGGGTAATGTTGTTACGGGTGGTGATGTGCAAGTATTAACTAATGGACTCGTGCAAGGGTTTAGCACCGTTTTTGACGGTAATACAATTGTGACTCGCGGCGCGTTCTCGGTTGTCGAAGCCCCACTAATAACCTTTGCACCTCCCATTGGCGGTAATGTGACAATTCGCCATGATGGCGGCCCCGATAATGTACCATTTACTGTGGGTGATGCAAGTATCAATGGTACAGCCGGAGCAATTAATGCCGGAGCAACTTCGGTAATTGCTTCAGGTAGTTTTCCCGTCTTACCTAATGGTGGCACTGCCAGTGGTACGCCAACCGGGATCACGATTAATTCTGTGAACACGTCGCCAACATTGACAACCAATACCCTGTTGTCTGGCAATGCCCAATCCAATCAACCCTTTACATTTACATTTACCGCTAGTACAACTGATGTCAACTTAGATAACACTACCGTTATTATTGACGCCATCCTCGCAGGAACACTGAGACGCGGCGATACAATTTTAGCTGCTGGCGATACGTTAACACCAGGTGAAACACTCATCTACACACCGCCAAATAATACCACCGGGCTGATTAATGCATTTACAGTCAGAGCAAGCGATCGCGTTTCCTCTTCAGCACCTGTACAAGTGGCAATTAATGTCAATAATCAGATTTCCCCATGCTCATTTAATTGTGACGGCAAACCAGGTAATGATCCAGGTGATGGTGGTACAAACGGTACTGATGATAAAAATCCCACTCCTGAAGACAAATTTACAGATACATTTGCCCAAGAATTAGGCGTTCCCAGTCCCAAAGTTAAAACACTGGATGATGCCAAAAAAATTGCTCTGGAAATTGAGAAAGCCACTGGTGCTAAACCTGCATTTATTTACCTCAGCTTTGTGCCTGTCGAGACCATTCCTCAAACTGATCCCAACAAAGCTGCTAATAAACAGTTGTTAACTGTAGAACAGCAAGATAGCGATCAGCTCGAAATAGTAGTAGTCACTGGCAAGGGAGATCCCATCCGCAAGCGAATTTCAGAAACAACAAAAGCTAATGTATTAAAAGTAGCTAATGAATTTCGTGACCAAATCGTCAATCCCCGCAACCGTCGTCGTAAAAGCTACTTACGTTTTGGCAAACAATTACACGGCTGGATTATTGCACCATTAGAAGCGGATTTACAAGCGCGAGGCATCACTAATTTAGTTTTTATCCCAGATGTCGGATTACGTTCTACCCCCATAGCAGCTTTGCACGATGGTAAAGGGTTTTTGGTAGAAAAATATAGCATTGGCTTAATGCCTAGTCTCAGTTTGACTAACACCCTCTACGCAGATATCAAAAAAGCCCAAGTTTTAGCTATGGGGGTTTCTCAGAGTACTCAAGAACAACGACCTCTACCAGCAGTGCCGATTGAATTATCCACACTAGTAAATAGACTCTGGCGAGGGAGATTATTGTTAGACAAGCAAGCTACTTTAGACAATCTCAAAAATGTCCGCCGCAGTCAACCTTTTGGCATCATTCACATGGCAACCCATGCCGACTTTATCAGAGCTGATGATACTGCTGATACTTTGAGCAAATCCTACATTCAGTTGTGGGAGGACAAATTACGCTTAAACCAGATACGACAATTACGGTTGAATGATCCTCAAGTTGAGATGTTAGTGTTGAGTGCTTGTAGAACAGCTGTTGGGGACGAAAAAGCCGAAATTGGCTTTGCAGGTTTAGCAGTATTGGCGGGTGTGAAAACCAGTGTTGCTAGTTTGTGGACAGTCAATGATGCAGGTACAGCGGCATTAATGACAAAGTTTTATGAAAATTTAAGGACATCTCCCATTAAAGCAGAAGCCCTTAGACAAGCTCAGTTGGCTATGGCTAAGGGACAAATTTTCTTAAAGGATGGTCAAATTCAAGGTTTCGCAGATGTCAAGAACTTGCCTTTACCTCCTGAAAGTATAGACAACCCTGATGAATCGCTATCCCATCCTTATTATTGGGCAGCATTTACAATGGTTGGTAATCCTTGGTAGCCTACATCAACTTGAGGCTAGAAGCATGACTACAGTAGCAATTTTACCAACAACAGACCCTAGTGGTGAGAAATCCTATCGTGCGATCGCAGGAGATAAACATTCTGTTGGTAAAACTGCGGGGCAAGCTTTAGATGCCTTAACTGCCCAGTTGGGTGAGATTGAATTTAGTGCGCTACTGGTTATTCAAAGCTTTCGCCCTGATACATTCTTTAGTGCCCAGCAACAAGAACGGTTATCAGAACTAATGAGATTATGGCGATTAGCACGAGATCAGGGGCAAGAATTGCCACCAGAACAACAAGCAGAACTGGATAACTTGGTTGAGGCTGAATTGAAAGCGGCAACAGACCGCACCGCTGCGTTGATGCAGCTAGAAAATTCATGAATCCATACTATGATGCGATCGCTGGGCGTGCCAAGCATCGTTGTGAGTACTGCCAAGCTCCTGAAGTCGTTTTCAATTTTCCGTTTGAGGTGGAGCATATTATTCCAATTTCTCGGCAAGGTGCAAATAACAAAGCAAATCTAGCCCTTGCGTGTCGCTCTTGTAATCTCCGTAAAGGAACTCGTATTAGTGGCACTTTGCCTGATTCCAACATTGAAGTTCGGTTATTTCATCCAAGAGAAAATCAGTGGAGTGAAAATTTTCAGATTGATGTCAAATCTGGCGAAATTAGGGGCATGACTCCAGTTGGAGAAGTTACAGTAGAGTATTTGGCGATGAATAGTCTTGCTCAAGTAGCAGCACGGCAATTATGGATTCGATTGGGGTTGTTCCCGTAGTTATACAGCACAACAATACCCAGAAGTCCGACCATTTTAAAACATGCATTTTACAATAAAACGATGATATATGGTGGAGTTTTAATTATGTTTAGTAATGTAAGTGAACCGGAATTATTAGCTCACAAAGTTACTCATGACTACAACCCTCGTCAGATTTTGAGTATACAAGAATTAAGTGTTTTAAACGAGCGAGCTAACTGGCAAGGACTAATTCAGCTGGCTGGACATTTAACAATTATGGGATTTTCTGGCTACCTGTGGGCGACGAGTTGGGGCAATTGGTGGCTAGCAATTCCGGCATTAGTAATTTATGGTTTTAGTTTGGCGGCAATGTTTGCACCCATGCATGAATGTGTTCACAGAACCGCTTTTGCTCATAAACGTTTGAATGATGTTGTCGGATGGTGTGCTGGCTTGCTTTCTTTTTACAACATCACTTTCTACCGCTATTATCATAAATGGCATCACCTCTATACACGCGTTCCCAACAAAGACCCAGAACTGACCGACCTCCAACCAAGTAACTTGGGTATGTATTTGTTAGTAATTAGCGGTTTACCTTGGTGGCTAGATAAAATACGTGGACATTTTCGTGCTGCCCTCGGTCAACTTGACGATTGCCCATTTATTACAGAAACCGCAAAAGCTAAAGTTATTCACTCTACTCGCTGGCAATTGATTGTTTATCTAAGTGCGATCGCCCTTTCAATCGCAGTCGGTCAACCTTGGTTTATAATCTATTGGCTATTACCGCTTTTTGTCGGTCAACCAATTCTACGTTTTATTCTGCTGGCAGAACATACAGGCTGTTCTCTTGATGCTCATCCCCTCACGAATACGCGCACTACACTAACATTCTGGCCTGTGCGATTTTTCATGTGGAATATGCCATTTCACGCAGAACATCATTTATATCCATCGATTCCTTTCCATGCACTACCTACAGCACATCAGCAATTAAGTCCCCACTTTGAACACATTACGCCTGGCTATATAAAAGTCAACAAAGATATTCTCAACTGGTCGCAGCAATAGCAACTGCGCGAGTTCATTCGTGAGGAAATCATTGACTACGCCACTAGATTGGTAAGCGATTGATATCTCTGTTGCAACCAATTACTACCATTGCAGAACCCTTTTCTAAACGCCTGTTGGGGTTAGGATTGATTTGAAATTTTCCATCTTGGCTTACTGCTAGTAAGTTTAAACCAAAGCGATTACGCAGTTGCAACTCGGCGATCGTTTTGCCGTGAAATTCATCAGGCACGATTAACTCTACAATACTGTTATCTGGGTCAAGGTCAAACCGATCTAAAATTGCTGGTTTGGTAAGTGTACGCGCCAAGGCACAACCCGCCTCATACTCAGGGAACACAACATGATCTGCACCAACTCGCCGTAATAATTTGCAGTGAACTTCGCTAGATGCTTTGGCAACTACGTGAGGAACACCACCTTCTTTGGCATTAAGAGTGGTAATAATACTTTCTTGAACATAGTTACCAATTGCTACAATTACTGTGTCAAATTCAAAAACTCCAGCTTCTCTAAGTGCAGCAGGTTCTGTAGAATCTAGTTGCAAAGCATGACCAACTATTTCTTCGGTTAATGCATCTGCAACTCGTTTTTCATCAATATCTGTAGCTAGTACTTGATAACCCAAGTTATGCAGTGTTGAACAGACGGAACGACCAAAACGACCTAACCCAATGACAGCAAATTGATGGTTATCTTTACGTAAACTGCGAAAAAAACCTAATGATGATAGATTCACCTTTATTATCCTTGTGATGGCTCCCTGGTTCTAGGACAAAAAACGGTTAAACCGCATGAATTTCAAATTTTATTTTTTGCCTAATATTATGTATTTTATCAGTTTAGTTATTGATCATTTGTCATTGGGAATGGGGAATTGGCAGAGGCGAAGGTGCTGAGGAGGTAGGCAAGGTGGGAACATATAGCAGTCGCTACTCCCCCTCACTTTTCCTAAACTATCCGACAAGTAAATTTTCTTCAGGATAATGAACTCTACTCGGTCGGGGATCTCCTAAGATAGCTGACATCAGTAGTAAAACACCGACTCTTCCAATATACATTGTGGCAATTAAAATCAGCTTGGCTGTCGTGGAAACACTACCTGTGATTCCTGTAGAAAGTCCTACAGTGGCGAAGGCTGATACTACTTCAAACAAAATTTGGATAAAATCTAACTTTGGATCTGTCAAAGCAATTAAAATTGTTGATATAATCACGGTCGCTACCGAACCAACTAGCACTCCGACAGCTTTTAAAATTAGATTTATAGCTATCTTACGCTCATATAATAAAACTTCTTCTTTACCCTGAAGGATTGATTTTGTACAACTGGTTAGTACTCTGAGAGTTGTTGTTTTAATACCGCCTCCTGTACCACCTGGGCTAGCACCAATAAACATCAAGGCAATGGTAATAAATAGACCAGCAGTAGTCATTTTACCAATATCAATGGTGTTAAAGCCAGCAGTTCTAGGTGTCACTGATTGAAACCAAGCTAATAATAACTGGTCTCTAAAATTAAGAGATCCGAAGGTTTCAGGATTTCTAAACTCTATACATAAAAAAGCGATTATTCCTATGATTAATAATATAATTGTTGTGCTAGTTGCAACTTTAAAATCTAAAGAAAAAACTTGGGCCTGAGTTTTTTTGAGTAGGCGATCGCGCAACCAAAGATACGCTTCTAAAATCACCTGATAACCAATACCTCCCAAGATAATTAACACTGTAATAGTGAAGACTACTAAAAAAGAAGATTGATAACCAATAAAACTATCTTTAAATAGGCTAAACCCTGCATTATTCCAAGCATTAACACTATGAAAAATTGCTAACCAAAGTCCTTTTTCCCATCCATAATCGGGAACAAAGGCTATTAACAGCAAAAGTACTCCCGTAATTTCAAAAATCAAAGTTGTCGCAATAATTGAGCGGATAACTTGAGAACTGCCACTCATTCCTGGTCGGTCTAAAGCTTGTTGAATTGCGACTTTTTGCCGGAGGTCGAACTTCCGCCCGATGAGCAAAATCAAAAAGGTTGTAGTTGTCATGTAACCCAACCCACCAATTTGAGCCAACAACGCAATAAACAACTGTCCCCAAAAGGAAAAATAAGTACCAGGATCAACTACTGACAAACCAGTCACACAAACTGCGGAAGTCGAAGTAAAAAGCGCCACAATTAAGTTATTCCACGTACCATCACTAGTAGCAAAAGGCATCATTAATAAGATGGTTCCCACTGTGATGACAGCCAGAAATCCCAAGCAAATTGTGCGAGTAACAGTCATAAGTTAATTTAAAATCCCAAATGGAAAGTTTTTGTAGGTATCCCAGCAACATAAGTATAAAAACGTTTTCTCCTCAAGGTAAACTTGGGTTTACCTACTTGAAAGCAAAAATACCCTAATTTAATTAAAAACACACATGGTAGCCTAACCAATATGTTTTTTTAAACTGCTTTTTTCATGAGTGCAACACTGTACCAACAAATTCAACGATTTTACGATGCTTCCTCCGGCCTGTGGGAACAGATTTGGGGCGAACATATGCACCACGGATACTATGGTGCTGATGGAACCGAGAAAAAAGACCGTCGTCAGGCTCAAATTGATTTAATCGAGGAATTGCTCAGTTGGGGAGGGATACAAGCAGCAGAAAATATCTTAGATGTAGGTTGTGGTATTGGTGGTAGTTCTCTCTACTTGGCAGAAAAATTCCATGCCAAGGCTACAGGAATTACACTCAGCCCTGTACAAGCCGCAAGAGCAACAGAACGAGCTTTGGAGGCTAATTTGAGTCCCAGAACACAGTTTCAAGTCGCCAACGCTCAAGCAATGCCTTTTGCAGACAATTCTTTTGACTTGGTTTGGTCATTAGAAAGTGGTGAACATATGCCCGATAAAACCAAGTTTATGCAAGAGTGTTACCGGGTGCTGAAACCCGGTGGTACCTTGATGATGGTGACATGGTGCCATCGACCGACTGATGAGTCACCTCTAAGCGCAGACGAACAAAAGCATTTGCAGGATATTTATCGAGTGTATTGTTTGCCTTATGTAATTTCTTTGCCTGAGTATAAAGCGATCGCCCATCAACTACCATTACATAATATCCGTACCGCTGATTGGTCAACAGCTGTAGCCCCATTTTGGAATGTGGTGATTGATTCGGCATTGACTCCTAGTGCAATTTTAGGTTTAGTGCGATCGGGCTGGAGTACAATTGTTGGGGCTTTATCGCTGGGTTTAATGCGTCGGGGTTATCAGCGTGGGTTAATTAAATTTGGCTTGTTATGTGGAGTTAAATAACTTAAAAAGGACTAGGGAGAAATAACCAACGACAGTAGGTGTTTAGCAATGCTCATTAGACCTCCTGTAAAAGTCGGATACTCGCCAGAAAATATATTTTCTGGCTGATAACTCAAGTCGGTTTCAACCGACTAATAACAGTATTTTTAGTCCGTTTCAACGGACTTTTGCTATTAGGCAGAGACTTGAGTCTCTGACGGTTCAAGTATTTTTGCAAGAAGTCTATTGGTGTCAACTTCAGCAAAAAACAACTATAGCAATCATAAATCATTCGTGAGAACTAAGCTCCCCGGCTTCCCAAATAAGTCGGGGAGCTGGGCACCGCGAATTATCAATACAACAGATGAGTTGTTGAACATTTTGGAGTCAAACAAGGTGAAAATTGCAGTTTGGATATTAGGCGATCAGCTTGATCAAAAACAAGCAGCCTTACAAAGTTGTTCTCATCTAGATAATGTACCTGTTATTTTCATTGAGTCACTCCACCATGTCCAAGCGAGACCTTATCATCGGCAAAAGCTAGTTTTAGTTTGGTCAGCAATGCGACATTTTGCCGAAGAATTACGACGCTTAAAATATGCAGTAACCTACAAAATAGCCGAAGATTTTACAGCACCACTCCAAGAATGGATCAAAATAAATCAAATTACTGAATTACGGGTGATGACGCCCAATGATCGGCCATTCACCCACATGATTCAAAACTTAGAACTTCCTTGTAAAATTACTCTGATTCCTAACAATCATTTTTTGTGGAGTCAAGCAGAATTTACCGATTGGGCTAAAGCTCGCAAACGCTTATTAATGGAAGACTTTTATCGAGAAGGTAGGCGACGTTTTCAAATTTTAATGGAGCAAGATAAACCTCTTGGCGGACAGTGGAACTTAGATAAAGAAAATCGGCAACCACCCAAAGGTAAGTTAAATACACCATCTGCACAATGGTTTGAACCAGATGAAATTACACTTGATGTGATTACCAAAGTTAATTCTCTTTCTGTTGCAACCTATGGTGAAGTAGAATCTTTTGGCTGGGGGATAAATCACACACAAGCACTTCAAGTATTAGATTGGTTTATTGAACATCGGTTAAAGCATTTTGGCCCATATCAAGATGCAATGGTAACGGGAGAAGAAACAATGTGGCACGCGCTACTTTCTCCTTATCTAAATATTGGCTTACTACGACCAATCGATGTGATTCAAGCTGCACAACAAGCTTATCAACAACAACAACTACCTCTAAATAGTGTGGAAGGTTTCATCCGTCAGGTGTTAGGTTGGCGAGAATATATGCATGGCATCTATCACTATGTCGATGCGGATTATCCAGATAAAAATTGGTTTAACCACACACAACCGCTACCAGAATTTTTCTGGACAGGTAAAACAAAAATGAATTGTTTGCACCAGGTTCTTAAGCAGGTGCAAAAAACTGGTTATGCTCATCATATCCAAAGGTTAATGGTATTAAGTAATTTTGCGTTAATTGCGGGACTTTCACCACAAGAAGTAGAAAACTGGTTCCATGCAGCGTTTATTGATGCCTATGATTGGGTGATGCAGACAAATGTCATTGGCATGGGTTTATTTGCCGATGGGGGGATATTAGCATCGAAACCCTATGCGGCATCTGCTAACTACATCAATAAGATGAGTGATTATTGCAAAAGTTGTGTTTATAATTACAAAGAGCGTACAGGTGAAAATGCTTGTCCTTTTAATTTCTTCTATTGGAATTTTCTTGAGCGACATCGCGATAAACTACAGAATCAAGGACGCATGAGTTTTATTTTGAAAAACCTTGATAAAATGTCTCCCCAAGAATTACATTCTATCCGCGAACAATCTCAAGCATGGCATAAATACAGCAGGAAATAGGGAATAGGGAACAAAGCGCAACTATAAGCTGTTCCACATATAACTTGCATAATTAGGGCGGGCAAGATGCCCACCCCACAAGAGTTTTATTTAATTTGATTATGTAATTTAGATGTTTTTTAGCTTAAACATTATTTAGACTCAAGAGAAAATTTAAGCTGTTTTAAAAAATCGGATAATCTCGCGGACATGATCAAGAAATTGTCCGTCTGTTGAAAGTTGAGCGATCGCATTTCTAGCTTCTCTTCCTAAACGTTCGTGTTCATTGTGATTTATTGCACGTAATTCTTCTAAATTAGCCGCAATTCGAGCTAAATCTCTACGAGTTTCATCGGTCAAACGTTGTTGATTTGCTGGCAAAGAATCAGATTTTTCTGGGTTTAGTTGGTCTTCTAATGTTTGCACTTTTTGTTCTAAAATAGAGAAGCGATCGCGAAGTTCAATAATATCTTGGCGGGGATACTTCCATTCTTGGCTAATCATTGTTAACCGTGCATATAAATACTCATAAGCACGAATAGCTGGACGTAGAATAGTTAATAACAAAGCTGCACCAGAACTGATATATCCCACAGCACTAATACCAGTAGCCGCAAGAGTATAAAGACCAATAGCTGAGAGTAAGTGTAAAGCAATAGCTAGTAAAAGCGATCGCTTTGCCAAAACCTGAACGTAATCTACTTTTTTTTCATCAACTGGAATATCTTTTTCCGCTGATTGTGCTGCTTCTGCTAAAACTTCTTTAGCTTGAAAATATATATTCCACGGTACAGTCACAATTACCAACAACCACCAAAAACTTGCACCACCAATTACCCAATCGAGGAAGTTACCAGTAGGTACATGAAACCATTGGAGCGTGCTAAAACCAAGCAACACAAGAATTACAATTCCTGCAACAGAACTGATAAATAAATTGAAATACATTTTGCTATGTCTCAAATGAAACTATCACCTCGATCATGACTATGGCTGAGCAGTTATACGGAAATACTTGTGATGGTTTTGTGAGTTGCACATGGACTGGGGACTGGGGACTGGGGACTGGGGACTGGGGACTGGGGACTGGGGACT
>NZ_JCACKM010000099.1:0-25959 GCF_059505385.1 Desmonostoc vinosum | reverse complement strand
GAGTGGGGAGTGGGGAGTGGGGAGTGGGGAGTGGGGAGTGGGGAGTGGGGAGTGGGGAGTGGGGAGTGGGGAGTGGGGAGTGGGAAGACGCGGGGACGCGGAGAATAATCAATGACGACAAATGACTATTCCCTATTCCCTATTCCCTATTCCCCATTCCCTATTCCCTATTCCCCATTCCCTATTCCCTATTCCCTATTCCCCATTCCCGTGGGCTGAGCGAAGTCGAAGCCCAGACTACTGATTATCTAACATTTTCAATGCCACCAGTTGTGCTTGAGCTTTGTGCAGAGATTCATACCATTCTCTCTCTGGATCGCTATCGGCAACGATTCCGGCTCCTACTTGTCCCCATACGGTGTGGAAGGGGAAAGATGGGGAAGACGCGCAGAAGTCCTCTGTGTCTCCCTGTCCCTGTGTCCCCGTGTTGTCTTCGATTTGAGATGAGGGGGTTAAGAGTAGGGTACGAATTAGAATATTGAGGTCTAGGTTGCCTCGCCAATCTAAATAGCCGCAGGAACCGTAAAATAAGCTGCGCCGTAGTGGTTCTAGTTGTTCGATGATTTCCATGCAACGAACTTTGGGACACCCTGTAATTGTGCCACCAGGAAATGTGGCACGAATCAAATCGATGGGTGTGCGATCGCTTCTTAAAGTGCCTTGGATGTTGCTGACTAGGTGCATTACATGACTGTAGCGTTCAATTGACAGCAATTCATCAACTCTGACGCTTCCCCATTCACAAACTCGCCCTAAATCATTGCGTTCTAAATCTACTAGCATGATGTGTTCAGCACGTTCTTTAGTATTGCTGAGCAAATCTTGTGCCAGTTGCTGATCTTGTTCCGGGGTGGCACCACGCGATCGCGTGCCGGCAATTGGTCTAGTTTGGGCTTGGCGATTTTCTAACATCACCAATCGTTCGGGTGAACAGCTAATTACTTCTCCCCAAGGCGTCTGCCAATAACAAGCAAAAGGAGAAGGATTGATTTTTTGCAAAGTTTGGTAAATCTCCCACCCAGAAGCTGCTGTAGATGCCTGAAATCGCAATGAGAGATTTGCCTGAAAGATATCTCCGGCTTGAATATATTTTTTTGCCTGATTGACAGCTGATTCATAATCTGCCTGAGATATACACAAATGAGGCGACGGGGAAGACACGGGGACGCGAGGACGCGGTGAGACAGCGCTGTGTCCGGGTTTCCCTTTGCAGGCGACTGCGAACCCGTAGGGGAACGCGGGGAAGTTGTTCTTTGTGTCCCCATTATGGAAACGCCAGTTATCTGAACCGGAAAATCCTCTTACAGTATTCAACTCACCGCGTCCCTGTGTCCCCCCCTCCCCGTGTCCTTCCACCAATTTCTTCTGCAACTCATCCAACCCCCCTACATCACTGGCGGCTAGCCAAAGAAGTTGCTGCCCATGATCCAAAATTGCAAAACAATCTGGTTCATACCAAAAAGCTACAGGAAATGGTAGGGGATCAATTTTTTCACGAGGTAGCTGTTCAATTTCATAAGCTATGTCATAGCCTAACCATCCTAGCCAACCACCGATGAAGGGGAGGGGGGGAGGGGGGGATGAGGGGGATGAGGGGGATGAGGGAGAAATTATTTGTTGGCTGTTTTGTAGTAGATTTTCTAGGAAGGGGAGGACTTGTCCTAGTGGTGGTGTCCACATTTGCACAATACCGTCAATTGTGCGGGGCGCACCTGCACAAATAGAATAACGGCTGAGTTGGGGATGGTCGGTTGGCGTGGGATAGGGACTTTCTAGTAGGGTAGCAATTCCTGGTACAGCAGTAGAGCGAAACAGAGTATTGAAGACTTCAGAACCTGTACGATTTTCTAAAGGGAGCGATCGCCAATACCAAGCATTGGTCATAAAGTAATTCGTAATTCGTAATTCGTAATTAATGCAGGAGATTTTGATCGCACTATCCAAAATCTCAAATCGTGTTAAGCTTCAGTACCTACAGCTAGCCGTACTCCCCAAAATAAGATTAAAAGCGCGATCGCTAGCCAATCACGGGCTTTTAAGCGTAAGTCATGCCATTGCACTCGATGTTGATTGGGACTGGTAAAACCCCTCACCATCATGGCATTAGCCATTTGATCTGCACGTAAAAGCAAATTTTCTAAAAGTCTTTCTGCAACGATCATCCAAACTTTGATTGCTCCTTTAAATCCTAACTTTTTCCAATTAATCGCCCTTGTCATCACAGAACGAACTAAATTCTGAACTTCTTCTAAGACTAAAGGAATAAATCGCAAAGATAAAGTTAAAGTTAAAGCAATTTCTGTGACAGGTAACTTCAAGCGTCGCAAGGGTTGCATTAAGCTTTCTATACCTGATGTGATTTCTTCTGGCGCGGTTGTCAGCAGATATAAGTTGGTACTGTAAATCAAGGTAAATATTATTGTACTGATGCTAATTGCCAAATCTAAAGAGCGGCGAGTAACTCTAACTGGGCCTTGATGAAATAGCACATAGCTGTATTTTTTGTTGTCACCTGCTAGCTTGGGAACAACATTGTTAGTTTTGGTAGTTGCCGGCTGGGTGATGATTTGTTCGTTAGCTGGTAGGCGTGGCTGATAATCTACACCTAATGCATCGGGTGTGATGGCTGCGATCGCTAAGACAAAAAACGAGAGTAATAATAACCAACCCATCTGCTGACGCCATACCCGTAGGGGAATCCGAGCAATTAAGGTAGCAACAATTAACAGTATTACCAACAGCACACGCCAATAATTGTTGGCGAAACTATAGCTTGTCAAAAAGCTCATCAACCAAGCAAACTTGACTCGTGGGTCAATTTTATGTAGCCAAGTTTGGGGTTGTTCTAAATAAAGTCCAAGTGGAAGCGATCGCAATAAATCCATGTTTTGTCATTAGTCAAAATAATTCATAACTATTACCCCCCGCATTCATCCGAGGACTTAAAAAAAGCAGACTATTTTTTATTTCCATCAATTAGCTAAGGGGCTTGTACCATTAACTACGAATTACGCGCTTCGTAGCGTAAAGCCTGCGGCATAGCTTCGCTTAGAGCGAGTCCTCGATAGCGAAGCGTTAGCGACGCAGGAGCGTCGCGTCATTACTAACTACGAATTACGAATTACGAATTAGTAATTATTTAGTTATACGCGGGTAGCACGATTGGCGCTACTGCTTTCGACATCACGGACTTTTTTGCTCCGCCATAATAAACGAATGGGAGTGCCTTTAAATCCTAGTTGTTGTCTAAATTGCCGTTCTATGTAGCGACGGTAGTTGTCATTAAAGCGTTTGGCTTCGTTGACGAATAAAGCGATCGTTGGCGGTTGAGTACTGACTTGTGTACCATAATAAATTTTGCCTTGACGCCCGCCACGTGTCGCCGGTGGCGTATGCCAACTAACAGCGTCTTCTAAGACTTCGTTAATCACTGCTGTGCTAACACGGCGCTTGTGTTCTTGAGCTGCTGAACTCGCCAACTCTAAAATCTTTTCCACCCGCTGTCCTGTCAAAGCACTGACAAAAATAGTATCTGCCCATTCGGTAAAATGTAGCCGCCCTTGCAGAGTTTTTTCGTAGTCATAGATGGTGTAAGAGTCTTTTTCCACCGCATCCCACTTATTGACAACGATGATGCAAGCACGACCTTCTTCAATAATTCGTCCAGCTAATTTTTGGTCTTGTTCGGTGGCTCCATCTATGGCGTCTAGCACCATCAGAACTACATCGGCGCGGCGAATTGCTTTGAAAGCGCGGTTAATGCTAAAGAATTCTGTGCCATATTCGACATTTTTCTTTTTGCGAATGCCTGCCGTATCAATCAAGCGATAGGTTTGTCCATCTCGTTCGATGACAGTATCAATAGCATCACGAGTTGTACCAGAAATCGGGCTGACAATTGCCCGTTCTGATCCCACAAAGGCATTTAATAAACTCGATTTACCGACATTAGGACGCCCCACAATTGCTACTTTAATCTCATTATTTTCTGGGGGCTGTTCTACAGTAGGGATGTGATTAATTAATTCGTCTAGTAGCTCTCCTGTACCGTTGCCATGAATTGCTGAGAGCGGGTATGGTTCTCCTAAACCCAACTCCCAAAATTCGGCAGCTTGAATTAAACCTAATTCTGGGGATTCGCATTTGTTAACAGCCAGTAGTACAGGTACAGGTTGTTGGCGTAACCAAGCGGCGATTTCTTGATCAGCTGGTGTGGGGCCAGTTTGACCATTAACGACGAAAATCGCGGCACTTGCTTCTGTCAACGCCATCATTGCCTGTTGACGAATCAGCGGTAAAAATTCGGTATCATCGTTAAAGACTAAACCACCAGTGTCTACCACTAAAAATTCGCGATCGCCCCAGTAAGCAGGCATGTAAGTGCGATCGCGAGTTACACCCGGTTCATCATGGACAATCGCCGTTTGTTCCCCGGCGAGACGATTAACCAGGGTAGATTTGCCCACATTTGGGCGTCCGATAATAGCAACAATTGGCAATCCCATAAAATCAGGGTAAATAGAAGAGGTAGTATATCACATCTCTACATTCTAGCCACTTTAAGTCTCAGTTTTATTAACCAAATCCAAACAACATGGGGACAGACAATCTAGTAGTGACGCTGATGGAGATTGTGCCTTGAGAAGTCGTAATTGGCTCAGAAAAGCTAGCAGATCTTTTCTAAGTTTAGGATTTTGTTTTTTATTAGGATTTAGTGTATTACTATACGCCAAACTAATTGAACCGAATTGGATAGAGATCAATTCTTTACAACTAACTTTACCGCGTCTGTCTCAGGAATTTGACGGGTATCGAATTGTGCAAATCAGCGATATTCATCTAGATAACTGGATGACTCAAGGGCGTTTCAAACGAATTATTAACTTAGTCAATCAACAAAAACCAGATTTAATAGCAATTACAGGAGATTTTGTCACTCGTTATTCACCAGGTTCTATCCCGTCGCTGAAACCTTCGTTAGATAAGTTCACTCCCAAAGATCAGACGGTGGCAATAGTGGGTAATCATGACTACCAGAACCCGATCGAGAAAATTATCGATGCGATCGCCCAAAGCGGTATAGTTTACCTTGGTAACAATAGTGTTCACACACTCCACCGGGGCAGTGCGATGCTGCATATTGCTGGTGTAGATGATATTTTATACGGTCATCCCCGTTTGGATTTAGTACTCAATCAATTACCCAATGAAGGCGCAGCAATTTTACTAGCACACGAACCAGACTTTGCAGATACCAGTGCGGCTACAGACCGATTTGATTTGCAACTATCTGGACATTCCCACGCTGGACAAGTGCGCTTACCCTTGTTAAAACCGCTGTTTCTCCCGCGTCAGGGGAGAAAATATTATTCAGGACGCTATCAAGTAGGAAATATGACCCTATACACTAACCGAGGTTTAGGGATGACAGCGTTTCATGTGCGATTTGGTGCGCGTCCAGAGATTACAGTGTTTACCCTGGTTGCACCAAAGTCTTAATTGATGGGGAGTGGGGAGTAGGGAGTGGGGAATGGATATGAAAAATATATTAGACCTCTTGGTAAATATTTTTTTGTTTCGCACCTACCCTGTGGCTCTATGCGCGAAACAAAAAAATTCAGGTTTTTACAAGAGATTCCAAGAGTATAGTTCACAACAAGGGAATGAAAATATTTCTTCCCTACTCCCCACTCCCTACTCGCTACTCCCCATTAGGAGAAACTAGCAAAAAAGTCAAGAGTTTCCCGCAATGCTTTGATGAAAACATCAATTTCCTCGCGGGTGTTATAGAAAGAGAGACTTGCCCGTGCGGTTGCGGGAAGACCTAAATAGCGGTGTAATGGGTGAGTGCAATGATGTCCAGAACGAATCGCAACGCCTTCTTGATCTAATAATGTTGATAAGTCGTTAGCGTGGACTTCGGCGACGGTAAATGTAGCCAGTGCGGCTCTACCTTCCCCTTGAGAATTAGGTTGAGGCCCGTAAATTCTAATTTGGGGAATTTGCTTTAGTTGTTGGAACAAATAAGCTGTCAATTCTGCTTCATAAGCATGAATTTTGTCCATGCCTATGTTAGTAAGATAATCTACCGCTGCACCTAAAGCGATCGCCTCGGCAATTGCAGGTGTGCCGGCTTCAAATTTATGCGGTAATTCGGCATAGGTAGAATGGTCTAAAAATACTTCGGAAATCATCTCACCACCACCTAAAAATGGTGGCATTGATTCGAGGATTTCTAGCTTCCCATATAAAAATCCAATGCCAGTAGGAGCGCACATTTTGTGACCGGAAGCTACCAACCAATCACAATCTATTTGTTGTACATCGATCGGAAAATGAGGCACACTTTGACAAGCATCGACTAAGAATTTCGCACCGCATCTGTGAGCAATTGCAGCTATTTCTTGCACTGGATTCATACAACCCAATGCATTAGAAATATGCACGACTGACACCAATTTAGTTTTGTCAGAAATCAGCTTTTTAAACTGTTCCAAATCAAAGCTTTCTTCTGGTGTTAGTTCAACAAACTTTAAGACAGCACCCGTTTTTTGGGCTACAAATTGCCAGGGAACAATATTACTGTGGTGTTCCATCACCGACAGAATAATCTCATCACCCTGCTGTAAATTATTCATTCCCCAGCTATAGGCTACTAAGTTAATCGCCTCGCTAGCATTGCGGGTGTAGACGATTTCCTGACGGGATTTAGCATTGATAAATTGAGCAACTTTATCTCTTGCTGCTTCATAAGCATCGGTAGCTTTAGCGCTGAGACTGTGGGCACCCCGATGCACATTAGCATTGTAATGCTCGTAATAATCCCGCAAAGTATTTAATACGAGCAGAGGTTTTTGTGATGTCGCAGCATTATCAAGATAAACCAGGGGTCTACCATTGATTTCCTGATGCAATATCGGGAAATCAGCGCGAACTGTGTCAGCAAGAGTTTTTGTGTGGGTAAAAATCATTGGTAATTAGTTATTAGTCATTAGAGAATGACTTAAGACTGGTGACTGTGTTTAAGAGAGTGTCTCTTAGAGAATCAACAGGGATTTGGGCAATAATTTCGCTAGCGAAAGCATTAATTAACAATTTGCGAGCATCGTTTTCATCAATGCCTCGGCTTTGCAGGTAGAATATTTCATCATCTTCCAACTGGCTAACAGTAGCCCCGTGAGCGCACTTGACATTATCCGCTGTGATTTCCAACTGGGGCTTAGTATCAACCCTGGCTTTGGGTGACAGCAGCAAATTGCGGTTCAACTGGGCTGCATCTGTTAGCTGTGCGAGCTTCGGCACAAAAATCTTACCATTGAACACAGCATGAGCGCGATCGCCGACAATACACTTATGTAACTGCTTACTCGTCCCATGGGGATAATTCAGAGCCAAGGCACTGTGAGTATCCGCCACCTGATTACCAGAAATCAGCGTCAAACCATTGAGAACAGTATCTGTTTGCTCACCAGTTTGGCAAATCTCCAAATTATGCCGTGACAGTTTCGCACCCAAAGTTATCGCATTACAAATATAGCGACTATCACGACCTTGAGCGATCGCCGTCTTCCCAACATGAAAAGCCGCTAAACTCTCTCGCTCCACCCTAGTGTGACTCACCTGGGCATTATCAGCAATCCAAACCTCTGTAACCGCATTGGTGAGATAAACTTCCTCTTGCTTGGCGTCTTGGCGGTTCGTATACTCTTCAATCAAACTCACCTGCGAACCACTTTCGGCCACCACCAAACAACGCGGTTGCGAAATTATCGGCTTCTCACCAATAACCGTAATAAATATTACATGAATTGGTACTTCCACCACCACATTCTTTGCCACCCATACCACCGCTACATCACCTATACCAGCGGTATTGAGAGCAGTAAAAACCTCTTGCGCCCCCTCAGTTTGAGCTAAATACTGGCTTACACCCTCTTGCTGCGCTATAGATAAATCCGTTAAATTACTGACGGCTACCCCAGATGGTAAATCAGCAACTGCTGATAACTCAGGAGCATAAATCCCATTGACAAACACCAAACGGCTATTGTTCGCCTCTGGCAAAATATCAGGTTGCACAGACGCGCCATGGCACGTCTCTACATGATGGGAAAATTCTATTTGTCGCAGAGATGACAAATCAGTGAATCGCCATTCCTCCTCGCGGGTGGTGGGAATAGTCGCATGACGTACCCAATTAGTAGCGCGATCGCGTAATTCTTGCAACCACCCCTGTGTCTTAGACGCAGTTACCTGATTTAACAACCCAGTTAAATAAGCATCTCGCTCCAACAAATCAGAGTTAGGAATAGGGCTAGGAGAAACTTGACTTGTCATTACACACCCACCTCAGCCGCAAAATCTGCCAGCACCCAGTCATAACCGCGAGATTCCAACTCTAGCGCCAGTTCTTTACCACCACTGGTGAGAATTCGCCCATTTGCCATGACATGTACAAAATCCGGCACAATATAATTAAGTAACCGTTGATAGTGAGTAATCATAATCGTGGCGTTTTCCGGGCTTGTCAACTGGTTTACCCCATTAGCCACAATCTTTAAAGCATCTATATCTAAGCCGGAATCAGTTTCATCCAAAATTGCTAACTTGGGTTCTAGTAGCGCCATTTGCAGAATTTCATTGCGCTTCTTCTCACCACCAGAAAACCCTTCATTCAAGCTGCGATTGAGGAAAGCGGGATTCATCTTCACCACTTCCAGCTTTTCCTCAATTAAATCGTCAAAATCAAAAGCATCGACTTCCTCTAAGCCTTGCGCCTTGCGACGAGAATTATACGCCACACGCAAGAAATCTAAATTGCTGACACCAGGAATTTCTAAAGGATATTGGAACGCTAAAAACACCCCAGATCTTGCACGTTCCTCTGCTTCCAATTCCAATAAATTTTGTCCTTGGAAAATTACCTCACCGCCAGTCACCTCATACGCGGGGTGTCCTGCCAGTACCTTAGAAAAAGTACTCTTACCAGAACCATTCGGCCCCATAATCGCGTGAATTTCACCGGAGCGGACTTCTAAATTTACACCCTTGAGAATCGGCGTACCATCAACTTCAGCCGTCAGATTTTTCACCGACAGCACAATTTCGCTATTTTCAATAATCATGTTCTCTCTCTGTTCTAGTTTGTAGTTGGCGCTTTAGCGCCTTGATGACTGCACTAAAGTGCTGACTACAAGCAACTACCCAACACTACCTTCTAACTTCAGGCTTAAGAGCTTATCAGCTTCTACAGCAAATTCCATCGGCAATTGATTGAACACATCTTTGCAAAAGCCGCTAATCATCATTGAAATCGCATCTTCTGCCGAAATGCCTCGTTGAGCGAAGAAAAACAGCTGATCTTCCCCAATCTTGGAAGTAGAAGCTTCATGCTCTACCTTCGCAGTGTTATTTTGCACTTGGATGTAGGGGAAAGTATTTGCATGGGCATTATCCCCAATCAGCATGGAGTCACACTGAGAATAGTTACGCGCTCCTTGGGCTTTCGGGTTCATTTTCACTAAACCCCGGTAACTATTACTAGAGTTACCTGCCGAGATTCCCTTGGAAATAATTGTACTGCGGGTGTTTTTCCCGACATGAATCATCTTGGTGCCAGTATCGGCTTGCTGCATGTTATTTGTCAGTGCCACCGAATAAAACTCACCCACTGAGTTATCACCAACCAACACACAGCTAGGATACTTCCAAGTAATCGCTGAACCAGTTTCGACTTGAGTCCAGGAAATCTTAGAGTTTACGCCTTGACACAAACCGCGCTTGGTAACGAAGTTATAGATACCGCCTTTGCCGTTGGCATCACCAGCGTACCAGTTTTGGACAGTTGAATATTTAATTTCGGCGTTATCGAGGGCAACAAGTTCTACAACTGCGGCGTGGAGTTGGTTGCTGTCATACATCGGTGCGGTGCAACCTTCCAAGTAGGAAACATAGCTGCCTTCTTCAGCAACAATCAAAGTCCGCTCAAATTGTCCGGTATCACCAGAGTTGATTCGGAAATAAGTAGACAGTTCCATCGGGCATTTAACGCCTTTGGGAATGTAAACGAAAGAGCCATCACTGAAGACAGCAGCATTGAGGGCAGCAAAGTAGTTGTCTGCTACAGGAACGACGCTACCCAAGTATTTTTGGACTAATTCTGGATGTTCTCGGAGGGCTTCGGAAATTGAGCAAAAGATTACACCATCTTTTGCTAATTTTTCTTTAAAAGTAGTGGCGACAGAAACACTATCGAAAATCGCATCTACAGCAACGTTGGCTAGTCTTTTCTGCTCAGACAGGGGAATACCCAGCTTTTCAAAGGTTTCTAAGAGGGTAGGATCAACTTCCTCTAAACTATTGAGTTTTTCTTTCTTGAGTTTTGGCGCTGAGTAATAAATGATATCCTGATAATTAATTGGAGGATACTTGACGCTAGGCCACGTTGGT
Source organism: Desmonostoc vinosum (assembly GCF_059505385.1). Taxonomy (NCBI): domain Bacteria; kingdom Bacillati; phylum Cyanobacteriota; class Cyanophyceae; order Nostocales; family Nostocaceae; genus Desmonostoc; species Desmonostoc vinosum. The sequence goes on along the minus strand of NZ_JCACKM010000099.1, from coordinate 15,510 downwards.
TCTGTCATCTTTTGCCACTGGCGATAGGCTTTGAGACGAAAATCTAGCATGAACTCCGGCTCGTTCTTCTTCGCGGAAATCAAGCGAATAACGTCCTCGTTTAGCCCACGCGGAATAGTATCGGCTTCAATCTCGGTGATAAAGCCGTACTTGTAGGGTTGGTTGACTAGGGTTTTAACAGTGGCACTCATCGGCAATAGTCTCTTGTGTTCGGCAATTTAATCTCTTTAGGGATGGGAGACGGGCTGGAATTTAGCCGATTCCCATTTTGTGAAACCGTTTGGTAACACGGCTGTTAGAATAAGGATAGAGAATAAAACAACAACTATGTTGTTTAATGTATCTTCATTTTACGCTAAATTAACAACAACAATGTTGTCAAAGTCAGATTTTCAAAAAAAATTTTTGTGACGTTCGCGCAGCGTCTGCACCAGAAGATGACGACTACCCACCAGTCCTCAACCAAACAAGATATTTTAGAATATCTCTTGAAACACTCACAAGCAAAGGCTTTTGAGCTAGCAGCCGTTTTAGATGTCAGTCCCCAAGCGATTCGCCGCCATCTCAAGGATTTGGAGGCGGAAGGGTTAGTCTTGTATTCAATATCAGAGCAAGCTGGGATGGGGCGTCCGCAGCATGTTTACCAGCTGAGTCGTCAGGGACGCGATCGCCTACAAAAAACAGCGAGCGATCGCTTTGGCGATGGCTACGGTGAATTTGCCGTTTCGCTGCTGGATACTTTAGCGGAAACAGTAGGACACGAGCAAGTAAAATCGATTTTACAAAAACAGTGGGAACGCAAAGCTCAAGAATACCGCGATCGCTTGGGTAATGGTTCACTAGCAGAACGTGTAGCCAACTTAGTCAGATTCAGACAAGCCGAGGGTTTTATGGCAGAGTGTCACTCTGTAGACAGGGAGAACTTTGGGGATAAGTTAAGCGATCGCTTCATTTTAACCGAGCATAACTGCGCGATTTCCAACGTTGCCGAATCCTTCCCCAGCATCTGTGGTCATGAATTAGAAATGTTTGCCGCTGTTCTACCAGATTGTACCGTAGAGCGTACCCATTGGATTATTAACGGCGAACATCGTTGTGGCTACCTCGTACAAGCTCGCAAACAATAGTTTAATAAATTAAGTTTATTTTTTGAGTGGTATAAAAATACCTACTTCTTCCCCACTCCCCACTCCCCATTCCCTACTCCCCATTCATGGACATCCCACCACAGCAATCTTCAACACAATTTTTAACCTTAGAAGAGTCAGCAAAAGTAGACGCTGCTTTGTTATCTTCCCCAGAAAAGTTTTTAACAAGATTAACAATTTCATCCCTCAAGCTTTTGCAGCATATCGCTCAAGAGTACAGCGTTGCCATTGAAGATTTAACAACACAACAGGTAATCGCCTGGTTTGAAAAAGATAGCAAGCTTAGACGCGAACAAGGAATTGAAGCTTCATATCTGAAGTGGTGAAGCCGTCAAAGGGACTAAGGGGATGAGGGGGAAATTTTCTCCGCATCCCCGCGTCCATTCCCCAATTCCCATTTAAATTTTCTGATGTTGATCCTTGACAAATAATCGAGTCACTATCCTCTCGAAAAATCCTCGAAAATTGAGATAAGTTTGGGATTGAACTCGCCAAGGTAACAAACTCAACATGAAATTTTGTATGGGTTGCAAAGGAACTAGGCGATGGCGATTTGCCCAGTTGTAGCCAATAGTCATAAATTTAGCGTCTTTTGCTAAACCCCATTTTTGTTGAAAGTAGCTCAAAGAAGCTTGATTCCAAGCATCACTCCAACGTAATAAAAAATAGGGCAAATCGTACCATGCTAACGGCACTGGTAGTACGTAAACAACTATACTATCTGGCTCAAAGTAAATAGTTCCATCTGCTGCATTTACTGATAGGCAAAAATCGGATTCTTCAGCCATGCTCATTAATTTTTCATCAAAATAGCCTATCTTTTTAAAGATAGCAGTACGTACTAAAACGCAATGAAATTCTATTAATTTAGTTGGCTCTCGTAACAATTGAGATTTCACTGTTGGTAAGAACTTTTTAGCATATCGCCGCTGCTCATATAAATCTAGTTTGCCATGTTGATTTTTAAATTTACAGTAGCCACCTGCCATATGAATATTTTGGTTTTCTAATTTGCCATCCAAATATAGTGGCCCTACAACCCATGCATCTGTTTCTTCAGCGCACTCAACAAGCTTATTCAACCAGCCTGGCGTAACTTGGACATCATTATCAATAAAAACAACGTATTTTGTATCAATATAAGGTAATGCTAAATTACGTGCTTGATTAGGAGATAAATAATTTTCTGTACGAATTAAACGAAATCCTTTTTTTTGGGCTTGTGCTTCTAGATAATATTTAATTTTTTGAGGCGAATTTCCATCTATATAAATCAATTTAAATGATATATCAGTATGCGCGTAAATACCTTCAAGTGATTTATATGTATAACTAAAGCGCTCCCGTGGAACTACTACAACGGTAACTTGAGGTTCTAACATCTAGTTTAAGTATTTTTTGGTATTTTTATTTTGTTCTCTGAGTATATACTTCCAAAAAATAAAAATTATGAACTTGCTGTATATTCTTCCGTAGTTTTATTTAAAACTAAAGTATAGATATCAAGTAAAAAACTTTAAAAAAAACCCTTAATTATGAAGATATATAAATGGGGAAACTATGAAATTAGAAAGTAGTGCCTTTGAAGCTAATGACATAATTCCTGCTCGGTACACTTGTGATGGTGAAGATATCTCTCCGCCTCTTTTGTGGGATCAAGCTCCAATAGGAACAGAAAGTCTAGTATTAATAGTTGATGATCCTGATGCACCCGGTAGAACATTTGTTCATTGGGTTGTTTACGATATCCCTGCTACAGTTCGCCAATTAACAGAACGAATTATAGGTTCTTGGCAACTTTTGGTGATCTTGGGTGGGGAAAGGCAGAAGGCAGAGGGCAGAAGGCAGAAGAAAGAAAGGAATAAGTAGTAAGTTCAAGCTTTAAGTTTGTTTAAACTTGCAACTAATATACTTTGCATTTCCTCAACTTCATTTAATAGGGGTGTGAAAAGATTTTTCTCGGCTAAGTCTACTTCTTTCGCAATGATTAATTGCGTATCTAGTTCTCTCAAGGAGCCTAATGCAATATGTAAAAACTGTATGTATTCTGGCTTTGACCGCCTACCATAGCCTTCTGCTATATTAGATGCTACAGATACAGAAGAACGTCGGATTTGGCTGGTTAAACCATACAATTCTGACTGAGGAAATAGGCGGGTAAATTTATAACAATTGATAGCAAGTTGAACCGCTCTTTGCCAGATAAACTGATTTCTTTGAAGAAGGCAGAAGGCAGGAGGCAGAGGGCAGAAGGGACAATTAAGAAGGGGATTCAGACCCCTCCTTAATTGGGGCCACTGAACTTCGTTTCAGTGGGGGTCTTAAACCCTTACTCCCTCCGGTCGTGGCAGAGTGCAGAAAACAGTATTCCTTCTGCCTCCTGCCTTCTGCCCTCTGCCTTTCTTGATAACTCATATAATCAAGTGTAAATTGTCAAGATTTTCTCCTTAAATAGCCAACAAAAACCGTCGCTCCAGTAAATCTATTTTGGCGCGACCATACATCTGCCGCTTTAACATTTTCAGTCGATTAATATGTCCTTCAACGGGGCCATTGCTGACTGACATAGTTACACCTGTTTTCACAGCATCGTAGTCAGACTCTAAACTAACAGCAAAGGAGCGCAACAAAGAAACAGAGCTGTTTTTAGCTTCACGACGTTCGGTAAAAGTTGAGCTACGCAAGTAATTGAATACGGTAGTTTTAGAAACTCCCAGCTCTTGAGCGATTGCTAGCCCTGATAAGCCAATAGACCGCAGTCTCCAAACTTGCTCAAGACTTGATAGAGCGTTTGAGATAAGTTCTGCAATAAGTGAAAACGGTCTGCAACTTGAATGGCTTCTGGTGCGCCTTGACGAATACCACTTTCATAAGTTTTTGACCGATCTCGTGAGACGACTTTGACACCAGGGTGGGCTTTTAACCATTCTGTCAAGGTTTCAGCCTTAGCATCTTTTAGTAGAGCAATTGGTCTACTACGTTCTAGAGCAATTAGTGCTGTGCCGTAAGTTTTACATTTACGAAAGCAAAAGTCGTCTACCCCAAGAGTATGTGGCGTTACGATTGGTGGCAGTGGGATTGAGCGGACTAAATTTAACAGTGTGTTGCGAGAAACTTTTATCCCCCATTGCTGTAAGAGTCTTTCCCCTGCTGCACCACCATTAGCTAAACCAATCACACTCAGTCGTTGAGCTAAACGTAGAGTTTTTCTAGCCCAAGGTGCGGTTACATTGGTCAGCCTTTCTGTAAAAATGCGTCGTTTACACAAACTATTGATGCAAAAAAACTTCCTTACCCGTAACTGTAAGGTAATGCTGTAATCAGCCCAGGGTAAGTCTGCTAATAAGCGTTCATAGCGACTATGAATTTTTTGAGTTAGTTGGTTACAAACTGGACAGTTAACTACTCTACTGATTGCGGAAACAATCAAATTTATCTGAGTTTTTATCTTGTCAAGTTGGCAATTCTCAAGTCTCAGATTGCTTGAATCTGGTAATAGGTGAGTTAGCACCGACATAGAACTTGTTGAGGCTTATACCTCAAATGTTTGAAGGAGTGAAGTTTGAAGTATCTCGATTATATCTTTCTGACTTCTGACTTCTGCCTTCTGCCCTCTGCCTTTCCCCAACCTAGATCACCAAAAGTTGCCAAGAACCGAATTATACCTACAAAAACTCTACCTAATGGTGGATTACAAGGAAAAAATGATTTTGGCAATTTTGGTTATGGCGGCCCCTGTCCACCTAATGGCAACCATCGCTACTTTTTCACTCTTTACGCTATAGATCAAAAGTTGGGTTTAACAGCAGGTGCTAGTAAAAAACAAATCTTATCAGAGATTAATGGTCATGTTTTGGCAAAAGCAGAATTAATTGGCAACTATAAACGTCAATGTTAATTCAATATAACAGACGTGATTTTTAGGAAAATACATCGTCACATCTGCTGTCAATGCATAAGTTATAAATAATAGACTTCTTGCAAAAATACTTGAACCGTCAGAGACTCAAGTCTCTGCCTAATAGCAAAAGTCCGTTGAAACGGACTAAAAATACTGTTATTAGTCGGTTGAAACCGACTTGAGTTATCAGCCAGAAAATAAATTTTCTGGCGAGTATCCGACTTTTGCAAGAGGTCTAATATAAAAGCACCTGAAAATAGGTGCTTTTAAAAATAATGATATTGAGTGACTTTCTCAAACAAATTCTATGGATTGTAAGTATTAGTAGTTCTGGGAGTACGAGTTCCAGCAACGGCTCCAATGAGTGATGCAATTAAACCTAGCAGAGAACCAAATACGAACCACCATAATCCTCTAGCAGTTGTATTTGCAACTTCACGAGCCTGCTGAGCGCTGACGTTTGCTTGCGGAACATTCACTGTGCCTTGTTGTTGCACTTGGTTAATTACTTCCCCAGCATTAGAAGCAGCTATGCCAAATGCACCTGTGACACCAGTTGCTAATAGCCAAGAGCTAACTGCTAAAGTGGTTGCCCACAGAATTGCACCGTTGAGTAAAGCTGTGTTGCGGTTCATTGGGCCACAAGCACGAGCTGTAAACCACCCACCAGTAAATAACGATATTAATAAACCAATAGTTGACCAAATTCCGACATTGCCGGCAACATCAGACGCATTTGTTCTTGGTGCGCCCGAACGAGCAATAGTATCAGCTCCAATCGCCGCAAACAATGCGCTTAAGATTAATTGAGTAGCTAAAGCAATTAATAAACCGGAAATTATAGGGCCCCAGCGAACGCGATCGTGATAATCAGCTACTCGACCTACTACCGCAGGCTCTGTGGAAACAACATCATCACCCACTCTATTTACGTATGACATAGTTTATCCTCTCTACTACTTTTTTAAGCAAAGCTTTTACTCAGGTATAATCATGCTTATATATAGAATTAAATTCCTAATTGTGGATTTTAATATCTATCAGCAGAAAGACTTATCAGCTATCTCTTTAGTCTGAACAAATTAATAAAATTTAATAAGTTTAAATTTTCATCTTTTGAGTATATGTACTAAATAACCTCAGATTTCTTGTATTTGCTCTAGATAAATTATTAAGAGGATATTTTAAAAGTTTTGGGCGAATATAATTCGCTACTACACAAGCGAAGTCAACCTCCTTTGGAAAACACGGAAAATCGAGTTCTTGAAACCCACGGAGGTGGGTTTTGTCTGTATAGTCGCGATTTCTCATCGCCGGGGCTAGTATTAATTTAGACTTTACAAACATTCTCTAAAATTCAACATAACTATAGAATTGAATTGTGAGAAAACACATAGTCAAATTTTATTCATCCCAGGCGATTAGAAATCGCCCACTGATTTCTAAATTTCTCACGAATGATTTAGGATTGCTATATTAAATATTTCAACTATTATTTAAAATGCGTAGCTAAATTAGAAACAATACAAACTCTGTCACCACAATTAAAATATTGTAAATAAAGTATTGGCTCCTGAGCAAAAAAGCTAGCGCATCTTTACAGCAGTTCCTGTTGCAGTAATCAATAATAAAACTCCTGACTGATCGATATTGATTGTACCTGTATCAATTTCAATTCCGATCACGGCATTTGCTCCTAAACGTTGCGCTCGTTGTTCCAATTCTTCTAGCGCTTTGCGTTGACCTTGCTCAAATAGACGTTCATAGCTGCCGGTACGACCTCCCACAATATCTCGAATACCAGCTAAAAAATCCCGTAAGAAGTTGCTGCCGTAAACGACTTCTGCTGTCACAATGCCTAAATAGGATTCAATCACAGCTCCTTGAATCACATCGGTGGTAGTTAAAATCATCAGTTAGCCTCATAAACAGCATATAGATTGATCGTATCGTGTTATGTCTAAAGAATTGAGGATTAAATGATTTGCTTGTCTGACTTTGCCAGTCATCAGTATAACTTCTGACTAACTCAGCAGTCTTTTTGAGAACACCTTAGTAAAAACTTGAGTATGTTTGTAAGATATAGTTAATTATCAATACTACACATTTTATGGTTCAGTAAAAACTCTGAAAATATAGTGTTAGCTACAGGCAGGAAGCAAATATATTATTAACATTTATAAATGCGAATAAATACAGTTTTCAAAGTTATATAATTTTGTTTTAATATACAAGAAAAAAGATTGCTAAAATTTCAGGAATTTTACTGTGTACAAACCGAGATTATTTGCATTTAGTGTTATTTTATTAGGGTGTTTTGCAGTAACAATACCTACGATCGCTCAGGCTGAGGTATTGACGGTGCAAGCCAAAAACTCAGAATTAAAGCAACTACTAGAGGAAGGACGGAGATTAGTAGATGCTGGTGATTATAATGGAGCGATCGCTGTTTATCAACAAGCAGCAAATATCAATCCAAAAAATGCGAAAATTCATTCTGGGATTGGCTACTTACAAGCTCAGCAAGGAAATTACCAAGCAGCATTAACAGCTTATCGTCGTGCGATTGCGATCGCACCCCAAAATGGTGATTTTTACTATGCTGTTGGTTACATCAAAGCAAATTTGGGAGACACTCGTGGAGCGAAAGAAGCTTATCGGCGTGCCATCCAGCTCAACCGCAATAATGTCAACGCCTATTTAGGATTAGCCGTAACCCAATCGCGCATGGGAGATTATGTGGCAGCTGGCTGGGCATATGAGCAAGCACTCAGCTTAGATAAGAATAATCCTCAAACTTACGAGTTGATGGGTTCTATGTATAAACAAAGACGACAAATTAAGCAAGCAAGTAGCGTACTGCAAAAAGCCCGTGACTTATACAGACGACGTAATGACTCAGATGGCGTGGATAGGGTAGAAACCATGCTCAGAGGCTTAAGGTAAATGAAATTAATCTAACTGGCGTCCCGTCAATTCCACGAAAATATCTTCTAGGTTAGAGGGACGTACCATCATTCCGGTTTTATCGGGCTGTTGATTTAAGTAGATGTTCGCTTCTTCCAGAGAAGGGAAAAACATATATTCCCAGCGATGTGCGCTATCACCTCTTGCTTCAGACACACTTAATTGCTTCATCACCAAGCCTTCACCGTGAGCAGAATGTAACTGTTTGAGTGTCCCCAAAGAAATTAGCTTACCGCTATCCATAATACCGATGCGTCCGGGCTGAGTAGAGCCAAAAGCATCACACAAAAATTCGACCTCATCCATATAATGGGTCGTTAGTAGCATTGTCATCCCTTGCTTATTTAAATCCCGAATAATTTCCCAAAGGCGTCGCCTAGTCTGGGGGTCTAATCCTACCGTCGGTTCATCGAAAAACAAAATTTGCGGTTGATGTAATAAAGCTCTCGCTATTTGTAACCGTCGCTTCATACCCCCAGACAGGATTCTTACCAAATCATCGCGTCTATCTGCTAGCTCGACATACTCTAGCCATTGATTAATTAGTTGCTGTCGCTGTGGGTTGGTAATGTGGTGTAGTCTGCCATGCAGCTCCATATTCTCCCAGACAGTTAAATCTTGATCTACACTGATTTGCTGTAAGACTACGCCGATACTCTGCTTTGCTAGTGTTGCTTGGCTCACCACATCATAACCGTTAACTTGTATCCGCCCTTGGGATGGTTTTGTGAGTGTAGTTAGCATCCGAATTGTGGTTGATTTACCTGCACCATTGGGGCCAAGTAGAGCAAATATCTCTCCTGTTTCAATTGTGAATGAAAGGTCATTAACTACAGGTATGTTGTTGTAAAACTTGTGGACGTTTTCTAGCAAGACAGCAGCCGTCATGGATCATTTGCTCACACTGTTTTATGATTTACACTACCATGCAGCTCCAACAATCTTGGAAACTGCAAAGGATAAAATTGATAATTGATAGTGACAAAAAGAGTTTAGTTAGGCTTTGAGAATTTGTAATAGCGATCGCTTCTCCATAACAGTCACATTTCAACTAAACTACTAACTGCTAGCTAAACTTCCATGTAATAAATCAGGCATAAAAATCCCTTTTCTTTAGCCCATAGTCCCTAATCTCTAGCCCCTATTATGAAAGACTTTCTGCCCATAACAATTCAACTTTCCCCGAAAGAGGGTTCTATCTTATTAGCCGAGGCACAAAAACGCAACCTTTCACCTGATGTTTTTGCATCTCAACTGCTTAAAAACAGCATTGCTCAAATTCCGGACTTCAAACATCAAGCAGCCCTCGACGCACTAGTTCAATTAGATGAACTCGTCAGTCGTTTACCGCTAGTTGATGCAGTAGAGCTTGCGCGTAGCAGTCGTGAAGAGTTAGAACAACGAAGTGAGTTTTGTCAATGACGGTGATTGTAGATGCCAGCTTACTTGTTGTGCTGGTTAACCGCGATCCTCGCCATGAAATTGTCCGACAGCAGTTTCACACCTGGATTACTCAAGCAATTGAGATGCACGCCCCAGACTTAGCATTATACGAGGTTGCTAATTCTTTAACACGGTTGATCCGGGCAAATCTTTAGACGAACACGATATTATTCTTCCCTGTTAAGAGTTCCCTTGCAAATAATATCTGTCCACTTCTTGCTATTTCTTGCGATAATTCCCAAGGGGGACGCGCTCTCGACTGGTGAGTCAAAGGGGGATAGATGACATTGAAGCGGTTACTTTTGATTGTAATGACGGTGGTAGCGATCGCGTCTACTGGTCTGTCTCTATTCAGCAGTTTGCAGGAGCCACAGTTCCAAAGTCGTCTAGAATTATACCAAACCAATCTTGGTCTGCAAGCTACCTATTGGCAATCAGAAAACAGCAAGGATGAGGATTCACAAGGAATTCGAGCAGCAGTACTTGGTGAAAAGCCTCTGGAAAATGCTACTAACCAATATGAAAAAGTACGGGAATCGGTTCAAACTAATTTAGACAAGTCTAAAAATCAACTATTACAACTGAGTTCTCAACCAGTTACCACTCCCACATCCCCTAAACCTGTACCAGAAACTCCTCCTATTACTGATACTTCTCGCTCCACACAACAGCAACAGTTGCAGCAGTCTCTTAACCAACTGCAAAAATTCCTGGGCGAATTGAACTTGCGCTTAGGCATTCTCCAAGCAGAACAAGGGCAAACAGATACAGCCCTTAAAACTTGGCAAAACTTGCAACAACGCTCAGATATCAATCCCGAATTTGGGGAAACAGCCGCAGCGCTGAGCGGACTGTGGAGTGATCCCCCGCGTCTTTTGCCAAATGCCCAACAGTTAATTCAAAATAATCTCGATGGTTGGTTTCGCTCTACTGCTTTGGAACAGTTATACCAACTCCAACAACGTCAAGAAGCTTTATTAACAGTTGAAGCCGCAGCGGTTGCAGCGGCAGATCAAGCTGTGATCAAATTAGCAATTATTGGTATTATCCCAACCTTATCGGCTTTTATCGGTTTGGGACTGATAATTTATTTGATTGGTCAACGCTTGATGAAGGGAAAAGCTGCCTTATTGGCTCAAAATGCTGATGTACCTTGGTCAACGCCTTGGGATGTGGAAACAATTTTGCAAGTTTTCGTCCTGGGGTTTGTATTAATGGGGCAACTTTTTCTCCCCCCGATTTTATCTTTGATTTTCTCGTCGCTGCCGATCGCGCGTCCCATTGTCAATGTCCGTCTCCAGGCTTTCTATGGTGTTTTTGTGCCTTATGTGGCGATCGCATCCGCTGCATTGCTGGTAATGTATTACTCTATCAAGCGCTACCTCCCACTCCCGGAATTCTGGTTTCGCTTCCGTTTTCGGGATAACTGGTTTTTGTGGGGGTTGGGTGGTTATTGCGCGGCTTTACCGATAGTTGTAGTAGTGTCACTGATTAATCAACAACTATGGCAAGGACAAGGCGGTAGTAATCGCCTACTGCAACTGGCGCTAGAAAGTCAAGATGGCATAGCACTTGGCATATTTTTCTTTACCGCCGCCATCGCCGCACCGATTTTTGAAGAAATTTTGTTTCGCGGTTTTCTGTTACCTTCTTTAACTCGTTACTTCCCCGTCTGGGGATCAATTATGATCAGTAGCTTGTTATTTGCGATCGCTCACCTCAGCTTATCGGAAATTCTACCCCTGACTGCGCTAGGCATAATCTTGGGTATAGTTTACACGCGATCGCGTAACCTTCTTGCTCCGATGCTGCTTCATAGCCTCTGGAATAGTGGCACGCTCCTCAGTCTATTCATCTTAGGTAGCAGTAGCAATTGACACTTTTAGCTACGGTTGACTAAAATAGAAATATCTGATTTTATCTGCATAGGTAATAAATATTTACTAGTTATAGTTAGTCATAAGCATGAATGCTAGCTTAAAGCCAAATATGCTTGAGGCAAAAGCAATCTCATACCAATTCGCAATTAAGAAAGCTGGATGTCACAAGGGTTTGATTGTGTGTCTGTCGCCTTCTATTCTCTAATTGGTATCAGTAATGTTGTTAGATAAATTGCAAATTATTTAACTAAGCACTGATTGTGATTTGAGGTGAATCATTGAGATGTGAATCACGCCTGAAGTGATGACGGCTGTATTTATTGGCATTGCAAATTCTGTTTGCGCTCATGCAAGTGGCGATCGCAACTAATATTAGGTTCGCTTAAAGACTTATCATTAGGAATGACACGGGGACGCGGTGACGCAGTGACGCGGAGAATTTTTAATAATAAGTGATTAGCCGAACTTGATACAAGAAGAGGTTACTAGATATATGGAATATTTCTATTGCACGTCTACATGACTTATGTAGTCTGTCCTGATTATTGCTACTAACCCAAAACAGTCCGGAAATAATACTGATGAATTTGGATAAATTAGTACGGCGTAGCAATTATTGCTGATTGTTAAGTTGATGCTTCCCAAAAGAAATATTTACTTAAAAATCTGCAAAATAGCTCTAGCAGTATTTGTAATTAAAAATACCAACATTCATCCAGCAACATGAGGGTTACAAGCAATGTTAGGCGACCTTTTCCGTCTCATGCTGCCAACCTTGTTGTGAAACTTTGGTGAATGATTTTGGGACATGCTTCTACTGAGAATCAAGTAAATATATATTCATTCTGACGATATATCTGCTTGTTTTCATAACAATACATACTTTAATTTTATACCTTCCTAATTAAGGAGCAGCACTTATATGGCAAACCTCAATCCTAGTCATTCCACTAAACAACTTTTGGCTGGCTACTGTGGCATTATCTTTGGAGGTTTTGGAGTTCATAAGTTTATTTTGGGGTACGCTCCAGAAGGCTTTATCATGCTAGCGATTTCTGTCATTGGAGGTACTTTTACTTATGGATTTAGCCTGATAATTATGCAATTAGTAGGTTTAATTGAAGGCATGATCTACCTCAATAAGTCTCATGAAGAATTTGTTGATACCTACTTTGCTAATAAACAAGGTTGGTTTTAGAATTTCTAATTTTACAATTGAATTTTTATTTGAGACTTACAAGGGTGCGTTACACTGCGTTAACGTACCCTTGTATTTTGGAAGTAAATGAAATCAATTAGTACACTTTTTAGCGAGGAACGTAACCAACTCCAGATAGAGATTGATCATACAACCAGCGTTGAGCAAATAGTTAAGCTGGTTCAAAATCGACTCGATAATTTTGAAAGAATTTACATTAGTGAGCTAAATGTCACTCAAGTACGTTTGGCTGCTTTTTTCTTGGATACATTGCGACAATCAATCGCCACTCTCACTGCGGCTAACTTGCAAAAAGTCGCTCCCACAGAGCAAAAACAAATTACTAGCCTAGTAACAAATTCTCCCAATCGGCTCATCCTAAAACTGCTCAAGGCACTTATATATATAGGAATTTTAAGTTGGTTGTTCTATTTAACTGAAACTACCCCTGGTGCTTGGATGGGTGTCTTGTTAGCTTCTGTGCTATTGGGGTTGGAAGCTTTGCTGCAACTCGATAAAAGCAATTCAATGTCTGTTGAGCAACTAGAGTTAGCTCAATCTGTCTTGCGGGTTGATAGCAGAATCCTTTTAGACAACCTTGCCGATGCTCTCAACACCATCGACTTAGCAGTTGCGAGATTTACAGAAGGCAATAAACAGGAAGATGACCGGGGGATGGAAGAACTGCCAGAGTTATTAAATTTCCTACAAAGGCTAATAGGTGCATCATTTTTGGATAAACCGCAAATGGTGAGCGAACTAGCGAAACTGCTGCCACAAATTTTAATGTCTCAGGGAATTCGCGCTCAAAACTATCAACCACAAGATGCTCTTAGCGATCGCGCATATTTTGACTTTGAGCCAAGTATCGATTCATCCACCAAAGATTATATAACCATCACTCCGGCTTTGCTCAAAGGCGATCGCTTGCTGAGGCGCGGTCGAGTCATTGAACCAAAATATTCCGAGGTTAGAGAGTCATAATAATAAGAGTATGGAAATTCTAGAAACAATCGGTTTTGATTTGGGACACGGTGAAACAGCTGTAGCCAAAGCGATAGTAGAAAGCATTGAACCTCCCCAAATGCTGGAAATTAATCATAAGAAGAATCAAATCACAGCTCTTGGTTGGCATCCTCAACTGGGTTATCTTGTCGGAGAGCAAGCATTAATTCAAGCCGATGTTACCCAGCTGACAATCTCTTTTAAACAAAAACCAAATAATGATCCCAAGTATCGAGAGACAATTACCACTTTTATTACCACCTACTACCGTCTTTTAAAAGAAAGTAAACAAATAGAAGGCGGAGAAACTAGCTACTTTTATGTTGGTTGCCCTTCGGGATGGTCAGTTAGCGAACGAAATGAGTATCAAAAATTACTTCAAGAAGCTGGGATTCCTCAATTAAATGTTGTACCCGAATCCCGTGCTGCTTTTATGCAAGCCAAGGAAGCCGGGAAGTTGGAGTATAAAAAGCTGATTTCATCAGTGCTAATTGTCGATATTGGTTCTTCGACCACAGATTTTACTTTGGTGAAAAGCTTAGAAGAGGTTCCCATCGATTTTGGTAATAATACTTTGGGAGCATCTTTGATTGATCAAGCTCTTTTTGAGCAGACTCTCGCCAAGCACGCACAAGCATCTTTGCTAGAAAAAGTATTTGCTGAATATCCGCATCACCAAGCTCGTTGTGAACTTGCTTGTCGCAAAACCAAAGAAGATTACTTTTCTAATGAACAGCTATACAACGATCCTCAAACCTTTGCGCGTGGGTTCGAGTCGATTAACGAACAGATCTATTTTATTCCCCAAGTCAACAAATTGTTGATGAGTGAAATTTTAAACCAACCTCTGCCGCAATTGGGGCAAAATAGTTGGATGCGATCGTTTCGCTTGGCACTCAGCGAGGCAAAAGAACATTTAGATAAACTTGGCATTGTACCGAAACTGGTGCTAATGACTGGCGGTGCATCTCGGATGAAGTTTACGCACCAAATTTGTCAAGAAATCTTTAGCGAACCAGAAACGCTGCTGCGTCCCGACCCCGAACCGGAACGATGCATTGCCTTGGGTTTAGCGCGAGTAGGACGATGGGATTTGCGTGCCGCTGCTTTTAAACAAGAAGTCAACAAACTATTTGATCAAAACTTGCTCAAAGAGTTAATTGAAAGACATATTCCAGAGTTAATTGAATCGTTAACTAAACCACTAGCAGATAGTTTAATTGAAAACGCAGTCAGACCAGGGATAAAAGACTGGCAAAAAAACCGAATTAGGACTTTAGCCGATTTAGAAGTATCGATGAAGAATCGAGCAGAACAGTGGCTGCAAGGCGATATTGCTCAGCAGATAATTAACAATCAATGCATCATTTGGTTTAACAATAAAATCCAACCAGACTTAGCCACGCAAACAGATCCAATCTGCCGCAAGTTTCAGATACCTAGAAGTAGTTTAAGGTTTGAAGATAGTATCGACCCTGATTTTGTGAACCCAGAGTTAAGAATTGGAGATGCTATCCTTGCTGATACCGTAGCGTTTATTATCAATGTCTTAATTGGCGGAGGCACAGTTGCTAGTATCATCACTCTCATATTAACTGGACACTTAACTTGGCCGATCGCATTAGTTTATGGGGCTTCAGTGATGGCAGCAGGAATGGAACTAAATCGCAAGAGTGTGCAAGAAGCAATTAAGACAAATGTAGATATTCCCAGTTGGATGCGTTCTAGTTTTTTGAGCGATCAGAAAATTGATGATATGTGCAAGCAAATCAAGCCTGAGTTAGAAAAGGTGCTGCAAGAACAATTGATAGCAAATCAAGAAGCTTTTGACAAACTAATTGAGAAAGTAGGACAAGGATTACAAAAAGCACTTGCTGCCAAAGTTCAAGAGGCAATAATTTTGATTCAATAAATAGGGACTGGGGACTGGGGACTGGGGACTGGGGACTGGGGACTGGGGACTGGGGA
>NZ_JCACKM010000098.1:0-26240 GCF_059505385.1 Desmonostoc vinosum | reverse complement strand
AAGGGGGACAAGGGAGAAATTTTTATGATAAGTGATTAGCCGGACATGATATGAAGTGGCGTTTGAGGAACTAAACCCAACGCTAAAAACCTTGGTAATGTTGGGTTTCACTTCGTACCCTACGGTATCTTGCTACAATCGCAATCAGCTTAATACCAAAAAACTGACTCAAAAAGCTCAATTTGAGTCAGTATAAATGGTAATAGATATCAAATGAGCAGTGCGATCGCGCTCTAGACAAGTCTCTAGTTTGATTGAGTCAATGTTAGGAGAGTTGAAACAAAAATGTTACCATATCTCCCTTACCTAGACTAATGCGATCGCCTGGTCTTAAGCGGTGTCGGTTACCTGGTGATAGCGGCAAATTATTAATATATGTACCGTTGGAACTTCCCACATCTTCAATGTAATGAGCATCACCTTCAATACGAATGTCCGCATGAATCCGTGAGACAATTTCCGAATTGGGAAAACCGGACACATCTATATCAGGGGGGATACGGTCGTTAGCTTTACCGATATGGACGACAGAAAGATTTTGAGGTAATTCAATATCGCGATTGCTTTGGATGTGAAATAGCCGCGCTGTCACTTGTTGCAATTGCGTTCTAGCAGCAGTTGCAGGTGGTGTTGCTACTGGTGGCGGCAGTGGTGCCTGTGGTGGCATTACTGGCTCAGGAGGTGGTGTTGGCTGAGCAGTTGCCATTGGTGGGGAAGGCGGTGCTGGTTGCATGGTTGGAGGCGGGGACATTCCTTGCTCAGAAACCATGGGTTGAGCAGCAACTGTTGGAGGAGTAATTTCTGGAACCGACATCTGTGGCGCACCTGCCACCGCTGTGGGTGGTACGGATGAAGCTACTTCAGGATGGGAGTGAGTAGAGCTACTTATTCCCAAAGCATCGGGTTGTAAGAGTTCCAACAGTGGATCAGGGGTAATTAACGGTGGTACTTCTACAGGAATGTCGGGGGCAACTGTTGGTGCTACTGCTGTTGCAACGCTTGCAGGTACCGCTGAATGCAGGTTATGGCCACATTGACCGCAGAAAGCGGCGTCTGCCTGCACAGTTGCCCCACAGCTGGGACAGTTATTAGTTGCTGGTAATGGCGTATAGCAAGCTTCACACTGGACAGCGCCGTCAGGGTTGGGATGATTGCAATTAGGGCAGACGATCATCAGATTTTAGCCTTTGTTCAAGCTCATCTTAAACATCTTAAAGTGGTATTGGCAAGGAGACTGAGGATTGGGGACTGGGATTCAAAACTATACCTAATCCTTTGATATCCTCCCCGAACTGAAAGGTGCGGGGATTCCCAAGAATCACTTCTTGAGTTTTCTGCTTCGTCCCGTGCCAGCTAGACTGACGTTACCGCCTACTCAAAACTCAGGACTCAGCACTGATTCTAACAGTTACTCCTGATGGGAAAGTTAAGGTTTGAGTTCCAAACCTGCTGCCGCATCCAGTAGCCACCAAAGTTCTCCTTGGGGCTGAATTAATCGGGATGGATAAGTAAAATCATCGGCTACGGGTGCAAAGACTTGAGCTAAAGCTGGTCGTTTATTAGCACCAGCAACCACAAAAATTACAGTGCTAGCAGAATTGATGAAGGGGTATGTAAAGGTTATGCGCGGGTTGCCGTCTTTGTTACCCACTGTAGTTAGGCGATCGCGTACTTTGAGTGCCTCTGTGTGGGGAAACAAAGATGCGGTATGTGCATCATCTCCCATTCCTAGCAATATTACATCTAGAGCAGGGAACTCTCCGGATGAAGAGTTAAAAAACTCTTGCAGATGTTGTTCATATTTAGCAGCACTAACCGCTGGTTCAGCTTCTAAAGTCGGTACGGAGTGAATATTAGTTGCTGGGATATTAACTTTATCCAACCATGCACGACGCGCCATTAGCTCATTGCTATCAGGATGATCTGGTGGTACGTAGCGTTCATCTCCCCAGAACACATGAATTCTATCCCAAGGTAGTTTTTGAGTGGCGATCGCTTCGTATAACGGCTTAGGTGTACTGCCGCCAGATAAGGCGATAGTAAATCGCCCCTGCTCCCTAATCGCAGTTTCCAACTTGGACAAGATCAATTCCAGCGCTCGTGCTACCAATGCTGACTGATCTGGCAGAACTTCAACCGGTTTATTCATGACTTTATCATTAGATTAGCAGCTTCCAGCAATACAATAACGAATTTATGATCATTCCCCTTTTGAAATTTTGAAACTTTTAATATCTGGGAATTGGGGAATTAGCAAGAGAACGTGGGGATACGGAGAAATTTTTTCCCTCATTCCCAGTTGGCGATCGCATCTCGCTGGGCTAGTAATAATTGCTGGATGCCTTTTTCGGCGAAATCTAGTAGCTGATTTAATTGAGTTCGGTTAAAGCTGCCTTCTTCGGCTGTTCCTTGGACTTCAATGATTCCTAAGTGTTGATTCATCACTACGTTAAAATCGACTGTTGCGGCTACGTCTTCAATGTAGTTTAGGTCTAAAAATGGCTCTCCCTGCAATAATCCTACGGAAACCGCTGCCACTTGTCCTGTAAGAGGCGATCGCTCTAATACTCCCTGCTGCAATAATTTAGAAATTGCATGAGCCAAAGCCACAAAAGAGCCTGTAATCGCTGTTGTTCTAGTTCCAGCATCTGCTTGCAATACATCGGCATCTACGGTTAGTGTGCGTTCTCCTAGCATCTCAAAATCTAAAGCTGCTCTGAGGCTACGTCCAATTAAACGTTGAATTTCTTGCGTCCGTCCAGATAAT
The DNA here is from genome assembly GCF_059505385.1 of Desmonostoc vinosum. Classification (NCBI taxonomy): domain Bacteria; kingdom Bacillati; phylum Cyanobacteriota; class Cyanophyceae; order Nostocales; family Nostocaceae; genus Desmonostoc; species Desmonostoc vinosum. The sequence goes on along the minus strand of NZ_JCACKM010000098.1, from coordinate 23,473 downwards.
TTTAGCAATTCTCTTTCTTGCCGCTGTTGAGTCGCAGATGGTAGCATTCTATATTCGGCAGTTAGCCAACCTTTACCAGTTCCTTCGAGAAATCTAGGAACTCCCTGAGTGACACTAACGGTACAGAGTACTTGAGTGTCGCCGCATTTTGTCAGTACAGAACCAGGTGCGAAGCGGGTAAAATTGGGATAAAAGCTGAGTGGACGAAGTTCATAAGGTTGTCGGCCGTCGGGACGCTGCCAAACCATGGGAGTTGCCTCAAAGTTTTCACTGAGAATACTACTGTGAACTACTCCCACGCGATCGCGCGAGCTTCTTAAACTTTTTCACAGAAGTCTTAGCGGTTGCTCTTGCACATTAACGGTCAAGCGTGGGTACTTCACACTCCATAATCGTAAAGGATGGAGAGGAGAGTCAAAAACAAAAGGGGCAAGGGGCAGGTGTAGGTTTTTAATATTTTGCATTATACAAATCTTAATAATCCTTGACTTCGTGCAAACGTAGTGCTTGACTAATAATGCAATTTAATTAATAAACTATAATCTGTAAAAAACAGATTGATTATACAGACAAATTTGCAATCTTAAACCCAAAAAATACTCAAACTAATTGTAATATTTACAACTATTTCTATGCTTGCCCAATTAGAAACTCCAAGTGTAAATTTGACTCCCGACTTACCATATCCATTGGAAGGATTAGTACAAGTTTTTACTAGTACATATAGAAACTTTTTTACAAGTGTAATAGCACAAGCACTAAGGATTGCTGGTCAAGGCACACCAGTATTAGTAGTACAGTTTCTCAAGGGAGGAATTCGTCAAGGGCAGGAACGACCCATACAACTAGGACAAAATCTAGATTGGATTCGCTGCGATTTGCCTCGTTGTATTGATACACCACAGTTAGATGATACAGAAACCCAGGCTTTGGAAAAACTGTGGCAATATACACAACAAGTAGTATGTGAAAATAAGTATTCTCTCGTTGTTTTAGATGAATTAAGTTTAGCAATCAACTTTGGTTTAATTCCCGAAACAGAAGTTTTAGAGTTTCTAGCAAAACGCCCTCCTCATGTCGATATCATCCTTACGGGGCCAGACATGCCTCAATCATTGTTGAATGTGGCAGATCAAATTACGGAGATCCGCCGCAGCCATGGCCCTAACTAAAATTAGTCTCATAATTCGGTTTGAATTACCTGTGAACTTGTGATTAAAAACGATATCTGGATTACTGAAATGGCTCAAAAATCTATGATTGTACCCTTTGAGCCAAGCTTAGTCCGAAAAGTGCAAACAAACGACTCTCTAGAAGTTAAACCTGTCATCAGCTATGGTCTATCTTCTTATGGCTATGATATACGCCTGTCTCCGGCTGAGTTCCGCATTTTTCGACACATTCCTGGAACTGTAGTTGATCCCAAAAAATTTAACCCTCATAATCTAGAGCCAACAGCACTACACAAAGATGACAATGGCAGTTACTTTATCCTACCTGCTCACTCCTATGGGCTTGGCGTTGCCTTAGAAAAATTAGAGGTTCCAAACAATATCACAGTAATCTGCATAGGTAAAAGCACTTATGCAAGATGTGGTATAATAGCTAACTTAACACCAGCTGAAGCTGCATGGCGGGGTCATTTAACCCTAGAATTTTCTAATTCTTCTAGTGCAGACTGTCGCATTTATGCGAATGAAGGCGTGGTGCAATTACTCTTTTTAGAAGGCGAACCCTGTGCTATTAGTTACGAAGCACGACAGGGTAAATATCAGGATCAAGCTGAAAGAGTGACGCTAGCGAAAGTTTGAGTATGATTTTTTACAATAAAAGTGAAACCCACGTTAAATCTGGATTTTTTAATTTTGAATTGGTGTGACTTTCAACCGCTTAAACATTGCTTCTCGTGCTTGGGCTGCTAAGCTATCTTTCAAAGGTGGCAGTACGATCGCTTGCTGATACTTTAACTTAAGAGCAGTTTGAATTAACCAGTCAGCCACGAAGGGATTTTTCGGCAGTAGGGGGCCGTGAGAATAAGTTGCGATCGCATTTTGATAAAATGCTCCCTCTGTCCCATCTTCACCATTATTACCCAAGCCATATACAACACGTCCTAAAGCTTCAACCTTCCCCAATTTGGTGCGTCCACCGTGATTTTCAAAACCAACTAAGTAGGGTTTGCTACCCGTCATTTCTATCAAATCTCGTGCTAGTCGATTAGCTGTAACTTCTATTACTAAATTACCAATACAACGTTGAGTATTTTCACCAGGATGAATGGAGACTAAATCTAATATCCCCAGTCCTTCAATTCGTTGCCCTAATCCTGGTTCGTAATAGTGTCCTAGTAGTTGGGGTGAACCACAGGTAAACACTCCTGGTGTGCCATTTTCAATTTTTTCACGCATGGCGTCGGCTTTTGCACCTTGCAAATCACGCATCACGATTTCTTGTTGTCGGTCTTGTGCGCCACCACCAACAATCAAATCTACAGATTTAATATCATTTACTGTAGCATTTTGATCTAAGGGCACGACCTTAACATCATATCCCCGCCACTGTGCGCGACGTTCTATACAGATAACATTACCGCGATCGCCATAGGTACTCATCAGTGTAGGATATAGCCAACCTATGATTAATTCCAACTGTTGAGAACTCATAAACCCTCACATAAATATTTGATAAATCATAACTTTTTCTCTGAAGAATTATTGTGTGTAGGGGTGTGGGGGTATCTATGCACTTCTAGAGGCGGCTTTCCTCCCCATCCCCTCGTGGGTGGGGAGGAAAGCGCCGCTTTCGATAAATAATTACGAATTCCCCATCCCCCATTCCCCTGCTATTCTTAGCAATGAGCGCCACATCTGCTTGCAATCTGAACAGGAAAATAAAAGATGTCTGCTACAAATTCACAACCTCAATTAAAACGAGAATTAGGGGTTGTTGGAGCAACCTTGATGGGATTGGGTTCGATAGTTGGTACTGGTGTATTCGTAAGCATCGGTATTGCTACTGGCATCGCTGGGTCTGCGGTAATTATCGCAGTGATAATTGGAGCGATTGTAGCCACCTGTAATGGACTCAATAGCGCTCAGTTGGCAGCTAATCACGCTGTTAGCGGTGGTACTTATGAGTATGGCTATAAGTATCTCACCCCAGCTTTGGGCTTTACGGCAGGCTGGATGTTTTTAGTAGCAAAGACTGCCTCGGCTGCAACTGCGGCTTTGGGTTTTGCCGGATACTTACTAAATATCTTCGGTTTCAATGCTGCTTGGGTTGTTCCTACAGCCCTGTTGGCTGTAGTAATCATCACTTTGATTGTTCTTAGTGGTATCCGACGTTCCAATATTGCTAACACCGTGATTGTGTCGGTGACACTCTTATCGTTAGGATTTTTTATTGTTGCTTGCCTACCCCGTGCTATTGAAGTAGGGGTTGATAATTTGACACCTTTTTTTACAACTTCTCCAGGAGCAATACTTCATGCTAGTGCCCTGATGTTTGTTGCTTACACAGGTTATGGGCGCATTGCCACAATGGGCGAAGAAGCTCGTTCGCCCAGACAAACAATTCCGAAAGCGATGATTGTTTGTTTATTGCTGACGATGGTTCTTTACATAGCAGTAGCAACAGTTGGTATTGGGGCTGTAGGAGCAGATGTTTTGGGTAGTGTGACTCAACAGACAAAGACTGCTCCTTTAGAGGTAGCAGTTCGTACTATTGTTGGTTCGGGAGGTGCTTCGGTTTTAGCTATTGGGGCGATGACCGCAATGTTGGGCGTATTATTAAACTTAATTTTGGGTTTATCCCGTGTGGTGTTGGCAATGGGACGCCGCCGAGATGCTCCGCGATTTTTGGCACGTCTGAACCGTGAACAAACTACTCCCCATTGGGCTGTGCTGTTTGTGGGAATAGCGATCGCATTACTAGTACTATTAGGCAATGTCAAAACAACATGGTCATTTAGCGCCTTTAGTGTCTTAATTTACTACGCAATCACCAACCTAGCTGGCTTACGACTCAGCACTTCTGAGCGACTTTATCCCGTATGGATAGGTTGGTTAGGACTTTTGTCTTGCTTGTTCCTAGCTTTCTGGGTAGAGTCTTCTATCTGGCAAGTGGGTTTAGGGTTAATTGCTGCTGGGTTAATTTGGCACAAGATTAGGCGGGGAATGGGGAATGGGGAATAGGGAATTGGTGTTTGTTATTTCTCCCCCTTAAATCTCTGCGTTTCCATGTCCCTGCCTTCCCCGAATTTCTTTTTGTTGAAAACGTTAGCATAGCTGGACGATCACAAACTCGAACTATGCATCTTTAAGCGTTTCCATAGAGTTAAAAGCGCTCAGATGTCCTTCCTGTCATCATTTGTAGCCATCTTCTCAATAATCTTCCTCAGTTTTATTACGTAGAAAAAAGTATATTTTTATACGTAAAAATATATAACATGTTTTATGTATTTTTTCTGAAGGCACTTCTTTATCGAGTCTTTAAGATAGAGCGTAATGTATACCACTTACTACATAGCATAGTGGGTTGTGAGCTAGATGTATATTAAGAAAAATGTTCATCAACCAACTATTAGTTGGCAAGAGTATCTGTTAAATCTGTCTTTGAAATTATTTAATGCAGAGATGATTTTCCAGAGATGTTTACGTTACATATATCATCATTACTAGATGAGAAATTGAGCGTAAAAACAGTTTTTGATGAAAATCAAGCTAATTTACTACCGACTTAACTAGGTACGTAAGAGACAGAATTTATTGAGTAAATATCTGTCAAATTAATTTGAGATGAAACAGCGTGTATGTTTCTTTAGAGCAATCATACTGACTTAGTTTTGCCGTAGCGATCGCATCCATCTGTGGTGCGCTGTTCATCAACAAATGAACAAGAAAGTTTTTGTAAACATGACGCAAATAGCTTTCAGAAGTAGGTAGATAAGCAAAATTAACTTAGTTTCTACTTCAGATCAAAACAACATTTGAGTTGATTTTGATGACTAATTCACGTGCATAAATACTTCCGGTTAATCCCAAATATTAATGAGGGGATTGACAATTTGTAGTGCTGATTTTTGCAACGCCGTAGTAGTCAGATAACCAAGCATAATTTAGAGGAATTACTCAATGTCTATCATTAACGTTACTAACATCAACGATAGTGGTTCTGGTTCTTTGAGAGATGCGATCGCTCAAGCGAAAGCAGGTGACACAATTAAATTTGCAGCGAATCTGGCGAACAAAACAATTACCCTCACCAGCGGTCAAATAGAACTGAATAAGGATCTGATCATCGATGGCTCTGATGCAGCAAATATTGCTATCAGTGGCAACAAAGCCAGCCGAATTTTTAATACAACAATGGGTATTAAGCTGAATCTTCAGAGTTTAAGCTTTATCGATGGCAGAGCTGTCAGCAGTGATCCTAAGTCTGAGATTAGGGGCGGTGCAATTAATCTTAATCACTACTCTAATTTAACGGTATCTGATTGTTCGTTCAAAGATAATATCTCTAATCGGGGTGGAGCGCTTCATGTTGGCCGTTCTTGTGTTGTGCAAGTATTGGATAGTACCTTTGATAACAATGATGGCAGCGTAGTAAAAAATGGCTTCAGTGCAGGCGCGATCGCTGCTGGAAGTAGTGGATTATTAACTATTAAAAATAGCAAATTCACTAATAACGTTGGGGTTTCAGGTGGAGCGGTTTATAAGCTTTTAGGCCCTCTGGTAGTAGAAGATTCCGTTTTCCTCAACAACAGTTCGTTTGATGGAGGTGGCGCAATCTATACAGATGGCGCAAATCCTGCCGGCACCAGACCTACCCCAGAAACAGTGGGTGGCACAATTAGAATCAGTGGCAGTTGGTTTGAGGGGAATCAGACCATTGGAGCTGGAGGAGCGCTCAGTCTCTACATATATAATCCAGATAAAGTCATCGTTGAGAACAGCACAATTATCAACAACAGAGTCAAACCTACATCGAAAGGTGTTGCTCTGGGGGGAGGCTTAAGAGCTAACGGTAACGTCACAGTTCGTAATGTTACCTTTGCCAACAATATCTCTGAGGGACAAGGCGGTGGCTTGTGGGTAGATGGCGATTCAACCTCAAGAAATGCACACATCAAAGTTGAAAACAGTACCTTTTCTGGAAACCAAGCAATCACCTCAAAAGGTGTGGGTGGAGCGATCGCGATGAATCCTCCTGCATCTGCCAAAATTGACATCATCAACTCTACAATTGTTGATAACTATGCTCAATCCTATGGTGGAGCAGTGTGGTCTGTTGGCAAAGGCCCAGTCACGCTGACTAATTCAATCGTTGCCAACAACACAGCTAATAATCTTTTTGGACTTGCTCAGCAAACTGTATACCAATTACTTGATGGCGGCGGTAATATTGAGTTTCCTTCCCCAATCAATAGCAAAAATAAAAAAGTAACTGCCGGTTCTCTTGTTGCAAATCCCAAAGTCGGTTATCTGCGAAATATGGATGGTGTACTGATGCATTCATTGTCAGCCGATAGTCCCGCAATCAATGCAGGAGTTGTTGCTGTCAACGCACCCACCACTGATGGACGCAATTTAACTCGTGATGGCGATCTTGATATTGGAGCATTTGAATTTGGTGCTACTGGTACTGGCAGCAGTCGGAGTCAAATCGTCTTAGCCGCAGCTGCCAAATGGGCTAGCAACTTTAATAAACCTACTGCTGGACGTGATATCCTCACAGGTACATATTGGAGCGATCGCATCACCGGCTTAGGAGGTAGAGATGTACTCACAGGTGGTAGCGGTAATGATCAGTTCATCTACACCCACATGCGCGATATAGGCGACACAATCACCGATTTTCAGGTTGGTAAGGACAAAATAGTCTTAACTGAATTGCTTGATAGTTTGAGTTACACAGGTAGTGACCCCATAAATGATGGCTATATCAAAATTTTGCAAGGAGTTAGCCCCACCAACTTTATAGTTCACATTGACCCTGATGGCCCTACAGGGACAGAACTGTTCAAACATTTGGTAACTGTGAATGTGACTGATAACCAGACCTTTAATAATCCTAGTAACTTTGTGTTTTAGATTAGTGACATACTCCCCGCGCCGCCTCCGGGACGGCGGGGGCTTCTCAGCGACTCCCGGCAACCCGTAGGCTTGACGCTGCTTTAGACCGCGCTGGCTCACCTGTTAAGTGTTAAGAGTTCCCTATTCCCCTACACCCCTAGTTTGTTGACCTATAATTTCTGTAGTTCTCATTAAGTGCTAGCAGGGGGTCTGAAAGTTGACAACTCCACAAAGTAGCCAAAATTACATTGATGGGCAATGGCTAAATGCTATTGCGGGAAACATCCTAGAAAGTCGGAACCCTGCTTTAACACACGATATCGTTGCCACTTTCCCACGTTCTCAAGCCAATGATGTAGACACAGCCGTAGCCGCCGCCCGCCAAGCCTACCACAATTGGCGAAAGGTTCCCGCTCCAGCCAGAGCAGAGTATATTTTCCGTGTAGGAGAATTATTACTCCAGGATAAAGAAGAACTTGCCCAGTTAATCAGCCGGGAAATGGGCAAACCCCTAACCGAAGCAAGGGGAGATGTGCAAGAAGGTATAGATTGTGCCTTTTACAGTGCTGGAGAAGGGCGGCGATTATTTGGGCAAACGACACCTTCAGAAATGCCCAACAAATTTGCGATGACGGTGCGGATGCCTATAGGAGTATGCGCTTTAATTACTCCGTGGAATTTTCCCGTAGCAATTCCTTGCTGGAAAGCGATGCCAGCGTTAATTTGTGGCAATACCGTCATTCTCAAACCTGCTGAAGATACCCCCGCGTGCGCCACTAAACTAATAGAAATTTTTCAAGCGGCAGGTTTACCACCAGGAGTAATCAACTTAGTGCATGGGATAGGTGAGGAGGTAGGTAAAGCCCTAGTTGAGCATCCTGATGTTGATTTGGTGTCTTTTACCGGTTCCTCAGAAACAGGTGCTTTTGTTGGCGCTACTTGCGGACGCACTCACAAGCGTGTCTGTTTAGAAATGGGTGGTAAAAATGCTCAAGTGGTGATGGAAGACGCCGATTTAGAACTAGCCTTAGATGGTGCAGTTTGGGGAGCTTTTGGCACAGCTGGGCAGCGGTGTACTGCCACTAGTCGGCTGATTTTACATCGCGATATCAAAGAAAAATTTACCACGATGCTCTATGAGCGTACCAGTAAATTACGCCTGGGTGCTGGTACTGACCCTAATACAGATATTGGGCCAATAATCAATCAAAAGCAACTCCAACGAGTCAGCCAATATATAGATATTGCTCGTGAAGAAGGAGCAAAGATATTAATTGGTGGCACAATTGCTACCGAAAACTCATTGAAAGACGGCTATTTCTTTCAACCAACCATTTTGGATCATGTAACGCCTAATATGCGCGTTGCTCGTGAAGAGATATTCGGGCCAGTGGTAGCATTGATTGAAGTTACCACCTTTGAGGAGGCGATCGCTATCCTCAACAACAGTAATTATGGTCTTTCTTCCTCAGTCTACACCCTTGATATCAACCGAGCCTTTACCGCCATGCGCGACATTGAGGCAGGTATTACTTACATTAATGGCCCCACTATTGGTGCAGAAGTACACTTACCTTTTGGCGGTGTTAAACAAACAGGTAATGGACACCGGGAAGCCGGAACCACTGCTTTAGATGTATTTACTGAATGGAAAAGTGTTTATGTAGACTTTTCTGGCAGTTTGCAACGCGCTCAAATAGATAACCGTAGTTAAATAATTCGTAATTCGTAATTAAAAACCCTTTCAGACGGAGATTTATACCCCGACTAAAACTGAGCTACGTCTATACGTAGCAGTCTTGTATCCTTGAATTTACGATAAGATAGAAGAAAAGACCAACACTAATCCAAAAACCTTTTTGTGATCAGTTTTGGAGAAGAGTTGATATTAATTATTACCCAATGATGAAGGGAGGTTTGAGATGACAATTACCCTGAATCACACCATAGTACCTGCATACAATAAGGAAACATCGGCACAGTTTTTCGCTCAAATTTTTGGTCTAAAAGTTGAGACTCCCATTGGACATTTTGCAGTTGTGCATGTCAATGATAAATTAACATTCGACTTTGCCAACACAGCAGAATTTGAATCCCATCATTATGCATTCCATGTCAGTGATGAGGAATTTGATACCATCTTCGCACGAGTTAAAGAAGCAGGTCTAGAATACAGTAGTGACCCCATGCATCAAAATAAAGGTCAACTTAATCACAGAAACGGCGGACGTGGCTTCTATTTTTATGACCTTGATGGACATAATTTAGAACTGTTAACCTGCGCGTAAATATTTAGCTTCTTTTTGCGTGTATTAATTACGGGTTACGTTACTGTAGCGTCAAGCTTTTGAAAACTTTTATACCCATGCTAAATTTGGATTTCATAATTTTGAATTGGTATTAGTATGAGTCGCCAACCACTACTAGACCCAAATCGTTCGTATACTTTTAGCAATTACTTTGAATTAGGGTTTGTGGTTGACGATTTAGTCGCTGATTTTGGCTACTCATTTGAGCGTAAATTTTTCCATTTGCCACAATACTCTGGTATATTAGATCGGCTTTCTGACCTCAAGCAGCGGATTGAGGAAATTTTACCGTATGTAGATTTAGAAAATGAAGCCACACGTCGAGAAATACTAATTGCGCCGATTGTCACCGATTTAATCCACTATTCCCGCGCTAAATTACGTATCGAATATAGCATCAAAGTAGATAATCGACTTCAAGGTAATTTGGATTATTATCTACGAACACAAACTAATTTAATTGTGATTGAAGCCAAGCAAGCAGATATCAACAGGGGGTTTACACAACTAGCAACAGAGATGATAGCCCTTGATAGGTGGATTGATTCTACGCAAACAGAGATATTAGGAGCAGTCACAACAGGTAATATTTGGCAATTTGGTATATTGTATCGACAGACAAAACTGATTAAGCAAGCAATCAATCTTTATCGAATCACTGAAGAGTTGGAAATAGTGATTAGAATTTTGTTAGCTGCATTAATGAATGACTAAATAATTCGTAATTCGTAATGACGCTCGAAGACTCGCTACCGCTTCGCTAACGTAATTCGTAATTTCTGGTTTCAAGCCCCCGATTTGAATCGTGGGGTAATAATTACGAATTACGCGCTTTGCAGCAGTAGCGAGTCTGCGATAGCGTTAGCGATAGCGTAGCGTAAAGCCTACGGCATAGCTTCGCTTAGAGCGAGTCATCGAGCGTCGGTACGAGCGTCAGCGTAAAGCCTGCGGCATAGCTTCGCTTAGAGCGACACAGGAGCGTCGTGTTATTAATAATCACGAATTGGAGCATAGCGACTTGACACTAGAGATAAAGAAAAATAAGGATTACGAAATAACCCTTTCAAACTCTCATTTCTCTGTGTCCTTGGTGTCTTCTGCGGTTGGTTTTTCCTTTACTTGTACATCAGTTTTACCTAATATCGATTCAATCTCCCACCACTTTTGAGCAAAAGGTTGTCGGCGTGCATTTGTACCACAATGAATTTCACCCCGTCCTCTAAAATAAGGCTCCCAATCATCGATAAAATGGCAAACTAAACCCAGAGGTTCTAAGACTCCTTTAACATAGGCTTCAAACTGGCATTTACCATCAACTTTGGGGCCAAATGGTTTAGGAATGCCAAGATGCTTTTCTAAAACAATCATATTGACCATGTTGGGGAAAAAAGTCTCAGCTCGCTCGTCTTTAGTACTTTCAAATAAACCAGGGATATCGATAATATCTGCTTCACTTAAATCTAATTCCTGTTTCAAAACCTCTCGATTCCAGTTAATATATTCTTGAAAGCGATGATTATGGCGAGTTAAGTCTTCATTACCAAGAACATCTACCACACTAATATCAGCAGGGCCATTAGAAAATCTTTTTCCTTGCCGTAATAATGCTTGATTATGACCGTTTTCTCGTAAGCGTTTCAGAATGTCATAACACTTATTAGGACTAGCTAAAAGTAGCTTAAATCCTTTAGGAGTAGGGGCAGGAACAAAAGTCATAAACTCGTCTATATGTCCCACGCTGAGCCAATCAGAAAAGATTTCAAAAGGGGCTTGAATTTGTTGAGCGTAAAGAAAATCTCGTAAAACTCTCAACATCCGTCGGGGCTTTTGGGACTTTTGGATCACTTCTGCACGAGTTCCGCCAAATATGAGGCGACCAAGGAGATAATTAACACCTTTGACTGTAACTGGAGGGGAGACTTCTAGATTACCAAAAGAATCTAATTTTGTGGCTTCGTGGCGACTTTTGCGGGTTACATAACCGAAGTCAATCCCTAAAAGTTGGCGTTTGGGAAAGTCAATTAATCCCCGATCGCGTGGTGAATCAAACACTACATGCATCAGGTGTCCGGGAGCTTGAGTATAGCCAATTTCAATCTCGTCTTGCATCCAAGGATCATCTTGATGATACTCAAAAGGGACAATATCTAATTGCGCGTTAGCTTGCCCAACAACTTTTCTCAAATCCTCAATAAACTGGGCGTTAAATCCATCAGATAAACGAGAAACATAGACTGTTTTTGGAGCTAATGTATTAGGAGTCATGATCCAAGGAGCAACTCGAAATACCACGCGATCGCTGTAAATAAATTTCCGGTCTTGCAAAAGATTTAAATTGATTTCCACTAAACCATTAAAGTCAAAATCGGGATAACTTAATCCCTCAATAGCTAAGATAATATCTTTGTCAGTATCTTTGATTTTGGCATTTGTGATTCCAGGGCCAATTAACTCATAGCCATCTCTATCTAACTCATCATAAATGCGAATTCGTCTAGCGGTATCTCGATTAACTGATAAATAAAGCTCGCATCCAGCAGGTAAATTTTTTAAGCCAGCTTTACGAATAATCATAAAGCTAAAATCTTTTAAATCCAGCAATCCTTTAATTAAACTTTCTTCGCCATCATGCTGATCATCAGCAGAAATAGTATCGCGATCGCTATTGACTAATAAAACTGCACCATAGCCTTTAACCCCCGATTTCCAATCCCCTTTATGAGGATGATTATCTTCAATAATTCCATCTCGATCCGCATCCACATCTAGACAAATTCTTAAGGCAGTCAGCTTAAGTTTCACTTGACTTAACTGCTTACCAGTATTATCTTGAAAAGTAATTTGTAAAGAGCGGTCTTTTTGGCGATCGCTAAAAGTTCTCGCTAATAAAGTAATCTCTGAAACTCGTTCCACAGGAACCGGAGTTTGTATAGCAATAGGTTGTTTAGTGATAGAAGAAACTTCAATTTCTCCCCGTGTCTCTAAAGTCACAAGTGCATCTTTACTAGGCGCAAGATTTTGTAAGGAGATTTGTACTGGCTGACCGACAACTAGAATATCGTCATATTCCCAACTGCTTTCTGCGGAGCGTGAGCGACGGGCATTAGATGTTTCTACTTGTAACAAGTGTCTCATAAATTTGTGATTGTTTTAGTTTCTCGTAACTGATTTTTCGGAATGCCTGTACTTGAGAATCTGCATACTAAGATTATTTCTTATTCATGAATATTCCTATCAAAAACTCATATAAATATTATTTTTCTAACCTGAGATCGTAAACAGGGAGTAAGAAAGCAGGGGGAGGAGGGGAGGCAGCACTTCGACTTCGCTCAGTGACCAGGGAAGAAATAACTCAATTTCCCAATCCCCAAAGTTATTTTTTCACGAGAAAATAAGCAGTAGCATATTCTGGTAGTTGCCCGATAGATCGTCCAAATTCTTTTTGATTGCGAAAAATGCCTGCAAGAAAATCGAGTTGGTAAAGGTTGGGTAAAAATGCTCCGCCTGTATCGGCTATTACACCCATTCGGAGATATTTACGCCCACCACTGGTATTCTCAATAATCACCACTCTTCCTAAACCAATATTCAAGACATCTCCAGCAAATGTCACTCCTGGTTTGATAGAAATTTTGGCATCTATTTTGTAACCATAACCTTTGATAGCATCAACTTTTTTAAAATACCAGTATCGCTTTTGTGCTGTGGCTTTTAATCCCCTAATATAAGATATACCATTGTTTTTATCGACATTAAAAAATGCCTTGGAACCATCTGTAAAATTAATTAAGATTGTTCCCTGCATTAATGCTTCTTCTAAACCATTGCGGGTTAAATAAGCCAAGGGTTCTACTTTACCAAATTCTCTACCACCTGGTTCATAAATACCCGACAAAACATCTTGTTTTGTGTATCTGGTATAGAAGTTATCGTTACTGGAATTTGATTTTAAACTATAAATTGGTATATTATAATTAGAGGTTTTCTTGCGAGAACCTGGATGAATAAATACAGCATATTTTGTAATTCGTAATTGTTTTTGTTGAGTGTTTTGCGGTTTGTAAGCAGTCCATTTAATGACTCGAAAATGGGTGTTGATAAAATTAGGATTTTGCAAGCGAGTTGTTCGGTTATTGGCAATATCCTCTCTTAAAACAGTGATCATAAAATCCAAGGTTTTAAGAACATCTGCTACGGTAACACCTTGAGATGACATAATTCCTGGGCGTAAAACATCTGGGTCTGCTGAAGCGTGGTCTTGGAAATATTTTCTAGTATTAATAAGAACATATAATAAATCTGATTGATTAAAACTAACTTTTGCAGATGGTATTTTTGTGGAAGTTAAAATCCGATTACCATCAATGCTAAATTTATATTTTTTCCATTCATCTATGACAGGATATGATGCTGATGCGAGATATTTTCCTGATAGAGATGTATCTTGGTTACTAATATTTGAATTTGATGTTTGCTGAGCAATAAAATTATTCTGTAGCAAGGATAAATCTTGTAATGCCTGTTGTTGAACTGGCTGTTTGCTTTTTAACTGTGTATATAAATGGCTACTGACTACACCAACAACTGATAAGGCAGCAATACCTAATGTAATGCCTAGTTTTTGGTTAAATAAGTTACTCATTAAGTGAAAAAATAAATTTAGACTGTTAAATAATAATTCTAGTTGCTTGATATGAATATAAATATAAAACAGTCCTTAATAAACTGTGAGATTTTTTAACGAACCACAGAGAAGGATAAGTGAATATGTCTTAAAGTTGCATAATCTACAGCCTTAATAAAGACGCAAAGACGCGGGGAGTGGGAGACGCGGTGGTGTCAACTTAAGCTAAAAATAGCTTCAGTGCTGGCTTTGTCGCCCGCCTTGAACTGAAAGTTCAAGGCTAATAGCTAAAGTCTACTTCAGTAGACTAAAGATTTTTGGGGATATTTTAGTCATCTTTTAGATGACTTTCGCTATTAGCAAGGAACTTCAGTTCCTTGCGGGACATAAGTTTTACGTTGAGTTGACACCAATGGAGACGCGGTGACACAGTTTAACTTGCAGGGATTCCGGTTTAAGCAAAGATAAACATAGGAACAGAAGGAAATTATTACGTATAGAATTATGTAAACTTAGCCATAAAAGATACTAAACGTAATTTCAGCACCCTTGGAGAAACACGCCATAACGCGTTTCCACAACACCGAAATTTATACTGGTTTTTTTAAAGAGAAATAACATATATATAGGACTCCTATTTGATTTTTGTGACGCTAGATACACATCTGTCTGTTTTTTCCTGTTCCCCGTTGCCTGCGATGCACTGAGCGTAGTCGAAGTGTTCCCTGTTTCTATTTCTAGCGATGTATAAAATTTATACAAATAGAATCAAATGTTACTGTTAGCGATCGCACCCCACAGTTTAATCATCAATAATCTAAAAAACATCTAAAAGAAATGTTAAGTATTCCTGTTAACCTCAGTTTGCCACAATCGCCTCGTTTAGTGACTGCTTTACCAGGGCCACATGCTAAAGCAATTGTAGAACGTGATCGCGCCGTCACTTCTCCTTCTTACACCCGCGACTATCCCCTAGTAGTCTCGCGGGGAGAGGGTTGTATGGTAGAAGACGTAGACGGTAACGTATTTCTGGATATGACTGCTGGTATTGCTGTCACCGCCACCGGACACGCACACCCAGAAGTAGTCAAGGCAATTCACGAACAGTCAGCACGTTTATTGCACATGTCGGGGACGGATTTTTATTATGAAGCGATGGTCGAATTAGCAGAACAATTAGCTAGTCGCGCCCCCTTCCCTTACTCCCAAGATAGTCAAACGCCTTTCCCCGCCAGAGTATTTTTTACCAATTCTGGGGCTGAGTCCAACGAAGGAGCCATCAAACTAGCTCGATATTATACCAAGCGATCGCTAATTGTGGCATTCTTGGGAGCATTCCACGGACGTACCTATGGGGCAATGTCTTTGACTGGTTCCAAAACAGTGCAACGCGCTAACTTTGGGCCTTTAGTTCCTGGGGTAACTCATATCCCCTACGGTACCCACGCTAGCCTAGATTATTTAGAAAAACAGCTATTTACGACTACTTTACCACCGCAAGAAGTAGCAGCAATCGTAGTTGAACCGATTCAAGGCGAAGGAGGTTACATAGTTCCAGAAAATGGTTTTTTGCAACGCATTCGGGATATATGCGATCGCCATCATATTTTAATGGTAGTAGACGAAGTGCAATCAGGGATGGGGCGTACTGGTCGCTTGTTTGCGATCGAGCATTGGGGAGTCATGCCTGATATTATTACCACAGCCAAAGGTATCGCTAGCGGGATGCCATTAGGTGCAATTCTTGCCCGTCCTGAGTTAATGACTTGGCCACCTGGTTCTCACGCTACCACATTTGGCGGTAATCCAGTTGCTTGTGCTGCTGGTATTGCCACCTTGCGACTGCTAGAAAGTGGTTTGATGGCAAACGCCAACCAAATGGGAGAATTATTGCAAGCTGGACTAACTCAATTGCATCAGAGATTTCCTCAGATATCGCTACCTAGAGGTAAAGGTTTAATGGTGGCAGTGGATTTAGTTGATGCAGAAGGTAACTTTGATTTTAAGCTACGCGATCGCATCATCCAAGAAGCATTCTTTAAAGGTTTGCTATTGCTTGGTTGCGGTAAAGCAGCCATTCGTTTCTGTCCACCCCTAATTATTGATAGCAACCAAATTCAAACTGCCCTTGAGATTATTAGCGAGATATTTAGAGAGGGAGTGCCTGAAACTTACCCCTGAACACAAAACAAATGACCTATGACCAACAACACAATAAAAACTGTTCTCCATCTATACTCATTACTGTGGCAAGAATACAGTGCCAGAGTCAGCTATGCTCTTACTTACCAACAAATGATCACTGCTGCTGGTGGGACAGTGGCTAACGACCACATTGCTTTTCGGTCTTTGCGTCTGCTGGTGGATAACCCACAGCGTAAATTTAACTTAGGAATTGATTACCTTGGACAACTTGCAGAAGCTTTAGGTTATGTAGTAGCTGGAGAGTATACTTTTGCTGCAAACCATCTTTATGCCCGTCACTATCATCATCCTCAGCAAGAAGAATTCGACTTACCTAAACTATTCATCAGCGAGTTAATTGTAGATGAATTACCCGCTAATATTGCTCAATTAATTTATCAAACAGTATCTTCTCTTGAGCATAGACTAATCTCTCCCCTAAGTTTAATTTCACCAACAGAAGATAACCCCCAAATTGTCGCTCAACAACTTCAGAAAATCTTCACTCGCCCTTGGCAACCTCCAGGACGTTCTGTCGTGGAAGAAGTCAATCAAGTCAGCCAGTATGGTGCTTGGGTATTGTTGCATGGTTATGCTGTCAATCACTTTACAGGTTATGTTAATCGCCAAAACACTGCCAAGTATCCAGATATTGATACTACTGCCAATGGTTTGGCTAACTTAGGCGTGCCAATGAAAGCCGAGATAGAGGGCAATATTGCTTATGGCTTGCGTCAAACAGCAACTCAAGCCGTCACAGAAATGGTAACTGTACTGCGCGATCGCAGTAATACTGAAATTCAGATACCCTGGACATACGCTTACTATGAAATTGCCCAGCGTTATCTAGTAGAAGTAGAACCAGGAAAGCAGGTACTTTTTGATGCTTTTTTAGGAAATAATGCTCAGCAATTATTTGAAATGACACGTTTGTCCAAGTCCTAGAGATAAACAGTTTGTAGTCAGCACTAAAGTGCTGAAATCCTTACCTAACGCGATGCTTAACTTATTATTTTGTAATAAAAGGGTGGCAAATAAACAATAGAAAAGAAAATTATCACAATCAGCATCTGGAACGAAAAAATCGTTACCAATAATCGAAATGAGAGTCTAGATGTGGGAGAAAATATAGGTATTGTAATGAAGCAGAACCAACCGTGACTGAAGCAAAATCTACTCGTACAGTGCGCCGAGGAAGAATATTCCCCGAAATACAGTGGTCATCAGAGAAGAAAGCTCAATGGAAAGCTGAAAAAGCAGAATTTAAGCAGCGTTGCGAACAAATATTTCAAAAATTGCAGCCTTCTTTAATTAAGACTCACTACAACTGGTACATAGCAGTTGAACCAGAAAGTGGAGAATATTTTATTAATGAGGATGCATTAACAGTTGCTCAGATAGCACATGAAAAATATCCGAATTTCCGGCTGCACGTTTTCCGCATAAATGA
This sequence comes from Desmonostoc vinosum, assembly GCF_059505385.1. NCBI lineage: Bacteria > Bacillati > Cyanobacteriota > Cyanophyceae > Nostocales > Nostocaceae > Desmonostoc > Desmonostoc vinosum. Next base: position 5,833 of record NZ_JCACKM010000098.1, on the reverse strand, counting down.
AACTGGGGTGTGCGGCACGATATGATTTCTGGCAACTTTGGTGATGAGGATGAATTATTTTTTGAGATAGAGTTGATAGCTGCTGACTCCTTAGAACTACCAGTATCAGCACTTTTGGATACAGGTTTTTCTTGGTGGCTGGCAATTAATAACCAGGATTTAGAAGCGCTTAATTGGATTTATTTAGAACAACAAACAATGTTCACAGCCCAAGGAGAAGCAGAATTTGACATATATTTAGGAAAAGTCCGAATTGATAGCAAGGAATTTGATATTCCTGTTCATGTGGGTGAAGGAGTGTCAGAAGTTTTACTTGGTAGGCAGTGGTTAAAAAATCGACGATTGGTAGTAGATATGCCGTCTAGGATGTTAACGCTGGATGATAGTGCTTACGCCTAACTGATTTTGAAAACATGCTCTAACCCCTATGTCTAATGTTTATGCACCTGCTCTAACAGCCAAATTGAAGTAACAACACCTACAAAGTGAGCAGCAATCCCATTAATATTAGCAACAGCCACAAAAACATCGAGTGCGCGAATAATTTTATTAGGATCAGTGATTGCTACACCTGGCGGTTGGGATATCGATTTTGCCACTAGCACAAGTGTAGTTGCTCCACTACCCAAAAGAGTTAATAATATACCTATTAAACTTACAATTACACCCAGTCTAATAATTTTAGTTGTGTCTGCCTTACTGGGGTGCAAAGCCGGATTAGGATTTTCTAAACTTTTACCGATGCGAGTGTAACGAAAATCCCAATACACGCCAAATAAAAGTACTACAACTCCACATATAGCCCAAAATATACCAATTCCCAGACCAGCATTTGGTTGGTCTGCAAAGCCACGACCAGTGGCAGCAAACAATAAAGCTAAGCCAGAAACCACTGCAAGCCCCAATTGTACCCAGAAGGCCATCCATCCTGTCAGGCGAATAATATTGCCAATTCCTCGTGTTTCCGGTGCTAGCGATCGCACTTCCGATTCGGTTTGCATATTGGTTTCCATATCTAGTTGACTCGTCCCTTTATTTTCAACAATATGTCTCCAACTCCCCTTAAACCCCCACCTCTAGGCAGAAATCTTAACTAGGGAGGGATGAGGGGGATGAGGGAGAGAAATAACAAACACTCACTTCCTAGTTCCCAATCCCCAGTCCTCAATCCCCGTTTCACTAAAATCCTGCCTAATGATGCGAAGTTTTCCTGCTATGGGATGATGAAAAATTCGCCACTAAATTGACACAATCACACTAGGATGAGTGATATTCAAGCAATAGTAAGTATTTGCAAAGGCTAAGGGCAGTGGCATGATTAAATCTTGGATGGTGATTGGGGGTGTAGCTTTCTTGGTTGCTTTGGGAGCTAATATAGTTACACCTGGCGATCGCCAGTGGTTTAAGCACTTGCAACGACCTAGATGGCTAACTTTTGAGAAAGCTATTCCTATTATTTGGACTGTAATCTTTATTTGTGCTGCTTGGTCAGCATACATCGTTTGGGAAAAAGATCCAGGTAGTAACGTAACTTGGTTAATCATGGGTTTATATTTACTTTTAGAAATTTTTACTATTGCCTATACCCCTGTAATGTTCCGGTTTCGCAGTCTCAAGCTAGGTACAATTCTCGGTGGTACAGGTTTTATTATTAGTATTCTTTTGATACTTGCAGTCTTACCCGTTTCTGGTTGGGCAGCATTGTTACTAGTGCCTTATTTAATATGGAGTCCCATCGGCACATATACTACTTGGGAAATGATGAGTCTTAATCCTCAAGATGCTTAAGATTCTCACTAGCGAATGATTTCACTCATAGCCTAAATTGTCAAACTTGCAGTGTAGAAGTTGACAAAATATATAGCTAAGGGTGTCACATGATTGAATCTTGGATAGTAATTGGGGTTATAACTTTATTTATCGAGTTCGGTAGCTTTTTAATTATTCCACGCGATGTTAAATGGTTTGCACAGTTAAGACGCCCTAAATGGCTAATTTTTGAGCCATTAATTCCGCTTATTTGGACTGTAATTTTTATTTGTGGTGCAGTTTCAGCAAATATTGTCTGGCAAAAAAATCCTGGAAGTCTAATTACTTGGCTTCTCATGGGTTTATATCTTTTACTGGAAATAATTACCGTTGCTTACATACCTTTAATGCTGAGGTTTCGTAGTCTTAAGACTGGGGAAATTATTGGGTTAACAGGTTTGATTTTAGCAATTGTCCTTACCATCTGCGTTTTACCAATTTCTGGACTGGCGACACTGTTACTCATTCCTTATTTAGCTTGGAGTCCCATAGGCACTTACACTACTGACGAATTAAAAGAGTTAAATCCTTTAGATGCTTAAAAAATTCCCTAGTAAATGCCCATCTGGCAAGTACTAAGCTAAAAAACATCTAAATTACATAATCAAATTAAATAAAACTCTTGTGGGGTGGGCATCTTGCCCGCCCTAATTATGCAAGTTATATGTGGAACAGCTTACGCCTCTATTTTGATGGAGTACGAAGATGATTATGCTGTTCTCAACGAACACTTACTACAACAGGGGAAACCCCCACAACGTAGTGTCCTCCTCTGGGACGGAGGCTAACGCCAACGGAGAGGATGTAAGACCAATTCGCGGACGCAAATCCAAGATGCGGCAATCTTCTGTGATGTTGAAAGCCCACACTCTACCGTCAGGCCAGTGTGAGTAGTTCACTCATAACCTCTTGCATAAATCTTTTTTTACCGGGCTACACCCCGCTTCTCTACGAGACGCTTCGCGAACGCTAACACGCAAAGGCGCGGAGCGGCTTCCCGCTTTCTTAGGCGCAAAGACAAGGCAGTGCGTTGGGCGGGTTCCCCGACTTGTAGCAAATGTTCACGTTTCAATCCCTAATAGGGATTTAGGTTAATTAAAACAAACTGAAATGGTGTCCGATGCGCCTACATTCCCTGTTTCAATCCCTAATAGGGATTTAGGTTAATTAAAACTCCAAAAAAATAATTAAGGAGAAAATATGAGCGTGTTTCAATCCCTAATAGGGATTTAGGTTAATTAAAACGTTTCGGTGCCGATGCAACAGGCGCTGATACTCTGTTTCAATCCCTAATAGGGATTTAGGTTAATTAAAACCCGGAAGGTGCGGTTGACGTTGCTATGTACACGAGGTTTCAATCCCTAATAGGGATTTAGGTTAATTAAAACCTTTTGGCAGCAAGGATATCCCCTTTACTGCGTGAAGGAGTTTCAATCCCTAATAGGGATTTAGGTTAATTAAAACCCAGCTATCAATGCATTGGCGATCGCATTGTCTGGGATACAGAGTTTCAATCCCTAATAGGGATTTAGGTTAATTAAAACTTGAGAATTCTGTTACCAACTACGTTGAATTGCAAGTTTCAATCCCTAATAGGGATTTAGGTTAATTAAAACCATCAAAATAACGCCTGCGCGTCCACCTTTGGAGGTTTCAATCCCTAATAGGGATTTAGGTTAATTAAAACAATGATTTGCACGGACTGTAGCATCGGGTAGGGGTTGTTTCAATCCCTAATAGGGATTTAGGTTAATTAAAACAGGCATTCTGCGTGTACCCCGTTGGTGAAATTTTGTTTCAATCCCTAATAGGGATTTAGGTTAATTAAAACGTGGCGATCGCCTTCCCCCACTACTCCCTCGATGTTTCAATCCCTAATAGGGATTTAGGTTAATTAAAACCCTACAGGCGAAATAGATTCAACAGGAAATACAAGGTTTCAATCCCTAATAGGGATTTAGGTTAATTAAAACGTTTTTTGGTAGCCGACCGGTTTCTACACCAGTTAGGTTTCAATCCCTAATAGGGATTTAGGTTAATTAAAACGTTGCTTTGCCGTATAGCCCTCCAAGGTAGGCGTTTCAATCCCTAATAGGGATTTAGGTTAATTAAAACATAAACACCTTGGTTATCAAACCATTGAGGATAAGTTTCAATCCCTAATAGGGATTTAGGTTAATTAAAACGCAACTGGCGAGAATAAATTTTCACTACTCTGTGTTTCAATCCCTAATAGGGATTTAGGTTAATTAAAACTTGGCTGTTTGCCGATGCCTTCGCCCTACTTCCAGTGTTTCAATCCCTAATAGGGATTTAGGTTAATTAAAACTAGGTCATTTCTCAAACTATCTGCACCGGACTACGTTTCAATCCCTAATAGGGATTTAGGTTAATTAAAACGTCAGAGACTTTCGTAATTGAAGAGGTGCTAGGTTTCAATCCCTAATAGGGATTTAGGTTAATTAAAACAGGTGAATACTATTTCCAAAATTTCACAATTGTTTCAATCCCTAATAGGGATTTAGGTTAATTAAAACGAGCGTGATTGGGTCGGTTATTTGTGGTGTTTCCACGTTTCAATCCCTAATAGGGATTTAGGTTAATTAAAACCAAGCCCAGTGTCGCCAATCCCGCTAAGTCTTGATGTTTCAATCCCTAATAGGGATTTAGGTTAATTAAAACGGAAGTGGGTATTTTTTGAGTTCAGGATTAAAAGTTTCAATCCCTAATAGGGATTTAGGTTAATTAAAACGTAAAGTAGCCGTAAATGGCGTTTTCCAGTCAATCGTTTCAATCCCTAATAGGGATTTAGGTTAATTAAAACATTGATATACTCGCGTGGTGTACCGTCAGCATTGTATTTCAATCCCTAATAGGGATTTAGGTTAATTAAAACGGCCGGGGTCTGCAAGCCTTGGTATATTTGGTTTTCAAGGTTCAATAGTGGCAACCTGTAGCTAAGATACCTTTTCAGACGTTTGGTTGTCAAGAGCACAAGAATGATAATAACCTCAAAAGCAATTGTGATAAGGATTTGCGGGGGTGGTGTCAACCTCTAAACTCTTCAAAGAGGATTCAAAGCTAGAGAGGATAAGCTTTTCAGGCACAAAATTTTATTTTGTTTGAAAAACACCTACTGGTTGACGAATAATTACTAATTCGCGCCTAATTGTAAATTACGAATTATTCAAGACGCCCATAGCAGGCTGTAACAGAGTTTGGGGGATTGGATTGATTATGTAGCCAAGCCCACATCTGATCGCCAAAAGAAAAATGCCACCATTCTCTAGGATTGCGTTGAAACCCAGCTTTTAGCATTACATCTCGTAGTAATTGGCGATTAGCATGATACTGTTGTGCTTTGAGATGATCATTTTTGGCATAGTAGTCAGGATGCGATCGCTCTGACAATTCATCAATTGGTGAACCCATATCTACTATTCTCCCACTATCATCTACCAACGTAATATCCACGGCTGCACCTGTTGTGTGAGGAGGAGGAGTTTTTTGCTCAAAACTTGGTACAGCCCAAATCTCATAAACCGCTTGCCAAATCTCTTGCCGTTGTTCTGGTGACAACTGTGTCTGTGCCAGTCCTCTATCTTGTACTGCTTGAGTGAAGCTGTAATCTACCATGAATTGTTGGACTGCGATCGGGCGATAGGCATCAAATATTTGGATATGCCAATTAGGATACAGCAATTGCAAATTATTTTGAGCTTGAATCAATTTGTCAATCACACTTTGACGCAGATAATAAGGCGAATGTTCGCCATAAGGCGCACCTAATTTTTCATAAGGATGTGGAGATTCCACTGCAAAAAGTTCTACAGGAATTTTTACCAAAGGTTCACCGCATTCTAAAATAGCGATTTGGTGATAGAGTCTCATAATAATTCGTAATTCGTAATTCGTAATTCGTAATTCGTAATTTAAGTTTTTATTGACACAGACTTGGTTATTGGTCATTGGACTGGGGACTGGGGACTGGGGACTGGGGACTGGGGACTGGGGACTGGGGACT
>NZ_JCACKM010000097.1:0-26410 GCF_059505385.1 Desmonostoc vinosum | reverse complement strand
CCGCGTCCCCGCGTCAACCAAAACGCGAAATCTAAAAAACCTACCCATAAGAGCCCTGCCCCTTCCCCCCTACCTATTCACCACCAACGAATTTGCAAGTACCCGTGCTGTTGTGTTTTTAACTCAGCGTCGGTTCGCCAATCTACAGGTTTATAGGTTCTAAAGACTCGATCCCACCAGTCAACACCAATACCAAAGTTATGATGCCACTGATCGTATTCGTGATGGACATAGTGGACTGGCATCGCTATCCAGAAACAAAGTTTGGGGTTGTCATGTTGGAGTTGATGAGCATAAGCTGCAAACACTGAGTAGCTTAAACAACCAATTAACCAACTAATTTTAATGTACCAGTTTGCCCCAGCTAGCTGAAGCATCAAAAATGTCAACAATAGGATGGGCAAACCACCAACGATATAATCTCGAAATTCTGGCACCACACCCTGTCCTGTGCCATCCTGATGGTGATCGACATGAAATCGGCAAATTTTAGGAAATATGTGCATCAGGCGATGACCCCAATATTCAATCAGGCTGGCGATCGCCAACGCAGCTATAAAAGTAACTGTTATCTGTGCAATATTAATCAACATAATATGAGTAAATAATGATGGAAATTAAATATTTATATCATTTAACAGAAGTCATATACTCTCTTGGCTAGAAATGACGAGCGCGACTCCAAGTAAATTGGTTTGGGATTTTAACACTGAAGTTACCGGCTCTACATTTTTGCGTGAGGATGCACTATTATAATTTTGCCTGGATTTAATATAAAAATTTGATCAAGTGTTATCCTCTTCCTTAAAATCTCTAGTTGATCTCTTGAGCGATCGCGCTCAAAAACAGCCCCATAATCAAGCTTTTACATTTCTCAAGGATGGAGAAATTGAGTCTGGTTGTCTGACATATCAAAATCTTGACGAGCAGGCCCGTGCTATTGCTGCTAGTCTGCAATCTGTGACTTCTGTTGGCCAACGCGTTTTATTAGTTTATCCCTTCAATGCCTGTTTAGAGTTGATCACGGCTATATTTGGCGGCTTTTATGCGGGGGCGATCGCTATACCTACACAGCCGCCTCAAAACACCGCAGAATGGGCAGATTTTAGCTTTCGTGTCCAAGAGTGCCAAGTAGATGTTGTTCTGACTTCTGCCGCAATTATAGATAAGTTACAAGATGCATGGCCAGATCAAATCAGAGATGGCAAAAACTTGTCTTGGATAGCAACAGATCGAATTTTATTGGATGAAGCCGCAAATTACCAGCAACGAGATATTAATCGTGATGCGATCGCATATTTCCAGTACACTTCTGGTTCTACAGGCATCCCCAAAGCAGTGACAATCACCCACGGCAATGTGTTGGAAAACTGCGCCAATTTTCAACAGAAATTTCCCACTCTTGACTTTCGAGCAGTAAATTGGCTGCCTTTAACCCATGACATGGGTTTGGTCGCTGCCATTATGCAAACGCTTTACGCTGGAGGCTATGCTGCTTTAATGTCACCAATAGCAGTGTTTCAAAACCCCAGTCGTTTGCTTAAGGCAATCTCAACCTATCAAGCAACCATCAGTGGCGGCCCTAATTTTATGTACGATCTCTGCGTGCAAAGAGTTAAACCAGAACAAATAACAGACCTGGATTTGAGTCGCTGGGAAATCGCCGGAAATGGGGCAGAACCTATAAGACCTGAAACTCTAGAACAATTTACAGCTTTATTTGCACCTTATGGGTTTCGACAAGAAGCATTTTATCTATCCTATGGCATGGCAGAAGCAACTTTGTGGATTTCTGGAGGTGCTTTCAAAGAATCATCAGCAATTCAGTTTGTGGACGAGCAAGCTTTGGAACAGAATCGAGTTGTGATAGTACCAGAAAGTCAAACTGGGGCACGAAGGGTGATCAGCTGCGGTTATCCGTGGCCGGGAAACCGGGTGATGATCGTCAATCCCCAAACTCTAACTCCTTGTTTATCTGATGGTGTAGGCGAAATTTGGGTGCAAGGTCTAGGATTGAGTAGTAGTTATTGGCATCGACCCCAAGAAACTGAGCAAACTTTCCAGGCTTATTTAGCAGATAGTGGCCAAGGCCCCTTTCTAAGAACAGGGGATTTAGGTTTTATTCACAATGAACAACTATTTATTACTGGTCGCCTCAAAGACATTATGATTTTTTGGGGACGCAACTTCTATCCTCAAATCTTAGAACAGACTTCCCAAAAGAGCCATCCGGCGTTATCAACTAACACCAGCGCCGCTTTTTCTCTGAATGTGGAAGGAGAGGAGAGATTGGTAATTGTGCAAGAGGTCGATCGCCATGCGATGCGAAAGTTAAATTCTGAACAGATTGCAGAGATAATTACTGCGATTTGCCAGACTATTATTATGCAGCATTTGGTAGAAGTTTATGCGATCGCTCTCATCAAACCTGGCACTCTCCCCAAAACTACAAGCGGGAAAGTACAACGTCGTCGCTGTCGAGATTTGTTTTTAGCGGGTGAATTAGCGTTGGTTGAACAATGGTATTGTCCAGATTCTGAGCGATTAGACCCTGCTGATTTGACTAATTTAATGTAAGTTCGACGGTTATAAGCTAAAGAGCGATCGCTGTTGATTGATTAAGAATCGGCAAAAAAGTGACAAAAAACCTGAAAGTTAACTACTACATTGACCTGACGCTACAGTGTGGTAGTTTACAAAATCTCAAAAGAAAATCAAAAATCGTCTGCATGAATTTATTTTAAAGAAATTATTTAGTAGAGATAAAGTAAATATCTCCCATATTATCAGTATATAAGAATTTATTATGCTATAAATTTTACCTTAATAGAAATAATTAATATATCTTATATGGTTAAACTTTGTTTGCTGGTGAATGTTTATCAATAAAAATACTTAAGCTTTAAGTAAGTAAATATTGCATTCAAAGTGTAGTTTTTGAAACTTTTAAATAGCAGTGTAAATCACTAGGTATTTTGCCAGTAACTTGATTTGATTTACAAAGGGATTCTTTTTTAGTTCCATCCCAAAGGATTTGACTATGATTACTGTTCAACTTTTATAACTGTCCATATGGTGCATGTAACTACCTAATGGTAGAATTATTGCACCAGGAAAGATATCTTTTATACATTAGCCATCAAATATGTTACAAACGCTACTTAAGTGTACTACCTCCACAAACCAGAAATTTATCCAACCTATACAGGGAAGTAAACACCAGAGCCAAAGTGTAGCCCAGACGGCTTTTATTAATACCACTGGCATCACCGAATTGACTGTATAGTCATATAAAAATCTACTAATCTTCGTTGCCGAAAACCATCATCATCCCAACAATAGAAAACTTAATAGTTTTGCTTGTTTTAGCTTAAGAAGCCAAACGAGGCAAAGTGAATACAATTCGGGGTTTCTAGTAAAAATTTTGATATCGGGAACTAAAGAGCATTGTTGAAAATCCTTTTGATGCATGATATGAAATGCCTTGAACTGTTTTTGAATGAAGGAGATGCGATCGCCATAATATTAAATTAAAAAAGTAAATGACCCCCTGGAGTTTTCGCCTGAGATCCTTACAGCACAAAGAACACAAAAGTAAAAAAGCTTTTGTTTTTGACTATATTACCCTTTTTAAGATTATGTTCGGATGACCCAATAATTGATAAAATCGCTAAAAAGTACAAAAATCATCCAGTTGATATGCAGTACATGCTATTTTCCGTTAACTAGAATTCTGTTTTGGGCATCGAGGTAATATATAACAATACATAAAGGTAAGTTAAATAGATGTCATCTGATAGTTTATAATGCTAGTCCTAACATTTATTAAGTAATAATTTAAATTCTGGATAACAAAAAAGAGGAATAAATGATGAATATTATTTTTAATTTTTCGAGAGCATTGATTATCCAAGTATTTGTATTAGCTGCAATATCTAGTGTTGCGTTCGCTCAAGAAACTACCCCAGCTCAAACCACTCCGCCACCCCAAACAGATCCAGCTCAAACCACTCCGCCACCCCAAACAGATCCGGCTCAAACCACTCCAGTTGAGCCAGAACAAAAAATCACATCGAGGGTCTGCTCTCTAGATCCTGTTGAAAGCTTACTACCTCCCCCACAAACAGAAACTACCTCGGGTAACTCTTTGCTTTCGTACCTTGCTGAACAAGGTTTCACTCAGGAAAAAGATGGTTCATGGGCCTGTTATGCAAACGACCCCAAAAAAGAAGGGCGTTACTTTACAGTTTTTAAAGTTCAAGAAACCAACGGCAGAATCATCGGTAGTTCTTTTCTCGATGAAGGCACTCTGATTGAAGGACAAGACAACCGAAGCTTAGACTTTTTTATGCTACTCATTGAGCGTCACATGAGTAAAAGCCAACAAAATAGTCAAGGTATACGAAGGTACTTAGAAGCTTTTATTTCCTTAGTAAAGCAAGGAAAGATTAAACCGACACGCCGAGGTTTTCTTTTTGACCAACCAAGTCGTGCATTGGTTTTGTATCATACACTCTCAACAGGAACACTCAAGGGTACGGCAATCACAGTCAACATTAATTTATCTAAAACTTGATGCGATCGCAGCCTGTAAGAAAGACGTGTAAATACAATCAATTAGAGTTATCATGCCGGAACAAGCTTCTTTTAGAAATATCCCCAAAATTGCGATCGTCTTCTCATCTGTAGCCGCAGTCCTGGCTGTGTGTCAATCTGCCTCTGCACAGTTAAATGTTGGGAATCGTGGTATCCAGCCAGGACTCGAAGAAGAGTATCTGCAATACCAAATTCAGAACCCAAATCTCAACCAAATGCGGGTAATTCCTGGATGTGAAACAGGATTTGGTCTTAGCTGTAACAAAACCGGATCGGTACTAGAGAAATTACTTGAGCAAAACGGTGGCCCTAACTATCAAAACCTATTGCTCCGAGCAGCCGGCGGTTCTGAAAACCTCCAGAACTTCGCCGGCTATTATGGCAACAATCCCAACATTTATAAAGCCCCATACGCCTCATTTTGGAGAAATGATTCTCCAAAAGTTATGGACGGATATCAATATGTTCTGGGGCAGAATATTAGCCGCACTCCAGTAGAAGGGCTAGGAGGTGTAACTAGAAATTTTACTTGGGCACCATATTCGGGAGTTGGGAACGCGCTTAGCCAAAGGGACGGATTGCTAAACTTAAAATTAGCCTATGGACGCGAACTTTTCACTGAAGCTGCCAAAATTCCTAATATAGAGCAGCAAATTCAACAATTGAATTTGTCGCCAGAAATGAAAAGTTTTTATTTAAGTAGACTTTCTACAGGGTTGGATGCCTTAAATTCTGGAAACAACAACCAACTCCAACAGAGCATTTTTGAACTATTATCCTATCCATATTCAGAAGATGGCGGCTTACTCGGACGCCCCATCAATGGAGTACCCCAAGAATTAAGTCAGATAACCACAGAGGGTATCCCAGGAGACATCTTAGTTAGTGATGAACCAGTAGTATTGGGCGGAGAAGAGCTAGGTCTTGATACTCCCGTAGCATCTGTAGGGGATATCTTAGCGCCGGGTAGTGCCGATGCTTTTCCACTCTGGCCATTATTTGGACTGCCTATTTTAGCTCTCCCTTTCCTCTTACTTGGAGACAATTCCTCAAACAATTCCTCAGATAATCCTTCCAATCCGCAATCTGTACCTGTTGCTAATAATGATTCGCCAGGTACTTCAGGACAGCCGAACCCTAATGACTGTCTTACCAATGGTAACGGTAGTAGCAACGGCGGCCAGGTGATTGAAGTCCCTTGTAACCCCGGTGGTGGGCCAACTCCACCAGAAGTGAAGAAGGTAGTTGAACCATCAGTGATGAAAGCACTTGTATTGCTAGTTCTGGTTTTATGTATACTTCGTTATAAACAGCGCTCTATGAAGTTGAAAGTAGGGAGTGGAGAGTAGCTGACAGGCGTAGGTTTTTAATATTTGGCGTTGCTCAAAGAACAGTGGGAATTACAGCAATCACTAAGAGGCGTTATTAAAAACATCTTCCGCGAGTATCCAGTCGAAGAAAAGAATAGGTCGCCAATGCGTAAGAATCATTGAGAGTCCAGCCCCAGCTGCTTCATATCTTGCATCCAACTCGAACATATTACTTTCCGTATTTTGCCACCCTTGCTCAACATCATCTTTTAGCAGCATATCGTAAAACAGAACATCCTGTTGGTCTGCGGGATGCTTTTCTCCACGGAGTACAGCCTCCTTAAGTTTCTGCCTGGCCTTGAACGTGTAATCTTTTCGATCCAGAATTTTCATCTGTTGCTTATCAGTTTTGCGAATAATCGTAAGACTACTACTTTGTTTTTCATTATCTCTAAAGTCGATCAGGCGATCAATCTCTCTGAACTTTAGTTCCCACTTTTTACCTTCTTTAGTGTTATTTAAATATGGCCATACATGACCTGCAAGATGACGTGCTAAAGGAATTTTACAAGACCAGGCTTGAATGCTTTTTTTGACCCCTTCGGTATTCCAATCTTGTGTTTCCTCTCCCTTGGGGGTTGTAGGGTTTTCATCATTTCTTCTTCTTTTCGCAGGCCCTTTTGTATAGCTGTCTGAATTAAAAGTTTCATCCGTAGCTTCCCCATCTTCCACACGCTTATATGTTGACGTACTATGCTTTTCTTTTTCTCCTAATTGCGGAATATTGGAGGATAGAGATGGTAATTTTGGCGGTGAGCTTCTTTCACTCAAAGGCACCGCCATCTCTTTTCTCTGTTTTTCTAATGTTTTTAAATGATCAACAACTCCTTGAAAGTTATATTTGTTTGCATCCATCGCCATATTCAACAGCTTCTCTTTAAACTCTATTATTAATTCTCTGCTTATCTGATTCTCATTAAGTTTGGGTAGAAGAAATTGTTCCCAGATAAAATTGTGTTTCTCCTCTGGTCACTGAGGCATTTGTGGGATGGTTAGTTACCGATGGTTACGGAGCCTACAGTAATTACCCGAAACGCCAACATTGTTTGGCTCATCTTATCCGCAAAGCGATTGCTTTAACGCAGGCATTAGATAAGGAAGTAGCCGATTTAGGACAATGGCTATTAGAAGAACAAAGTTTTAACCAACCCAAATCCCTATTAGGGATTGAAACCTGCTCAAATATGGCGCGATCGCTTTCGTCCTGGGAGTTTTAACCAACCCAAATCCCTATTAGGGATTGAAACCACAACATCGTGCTGAAGAACAACGCAGACATTGGTTTTAACCAACCCAAATCCCTATTAGGGATTGAAACCTAGCGGCGTTAGAGACACTTGTAGACTATAAGGTTTTAATCAACCAAAATCCCTATTAGGGATTGAAACCTGCAAAGGAACAACATCACCTCTTTTGTAATCCTGAGTTTTAATCAACCAAAATCCCTATTAGGGACTGAAACGAAAGTACTCTGGGGACGCTGATAAGAATATATCACTACAGTTTTAATCAACCCAAATCCCTATTAGGGATTGAAACACGCCCTTTTATGCTAAATTCCACAAGGGAGACAACACCATTTTGACGGTGTTTTCCAGCAAGGGAGGATACTTTAGCAAATTGGCATAACTTGCCTTAACTCGATCGAGTTGTTGTTTTTGGGAGTCGGTAATTTCTGGTAAGTTATCTTGCCATTCTCTCAAAAATTGCTCATCCTCAACTAATTGCAGTTCCAAGTTGGTTTCTAATTCGAGCAGAGTAATTTCTTTAGCCTGTATTGTTTGAACCATAATCCCAAAATATTTTTCTTGAACTACCTACACTAGACGATCGCGTGCTGCTGCTAAGATTAAACGTTGTTCGGCACGGGCGATCGCTTGATATGTGCGCCCTACTGCTTCTGGTTCGACGGAAATGGAAGTTATGCCCCATTGCACTAATTTATCGATGATTTCTGGATAAAAGGCTGGTGCTTGGCCGCAGATTGAACAAGGAATACCTGCGTTTTTGGCTATTTCAATGAGTTTGGCGATCGCACCCATAACTGCTGGATGACGCTCATCAAACACCCCAGCTAGCTGTCCTTGTTCGCGGTCTACTCCTAGTAATAGTTGGGTTAGGTCGTTAGTACCAATCGAAATCCCAGCTACACCTGCTTTGATGTATTCTGTCATTAAAAATAGGACACTTGGCACTTCTGCCATAATCCACAGTTGAAATTGTGAGACTTCGGTTAACCCTGCTTGCTCAACTTTGCGACGGCAAAAGGTAAACTCTTCCACAGTCCGCACAAAAGGTAATAGCAGATGGATATTGCTGTATCCAGCTTGCTGTACAGTTGCTAAGGCTTTTAATTCTAATTCAAATACTGCGGGATTTCGTAAGTAGCTGAAGGTACCGCGTTCACCTAACATCGATTGTGATGCAGATTTGAAACTATCACTCAATGATGGTAGATCTGGCGATCGCCAATCTAAAGATCGATAAAAAACTGGTCGTGGTGCGAAAGCACGAGCAAATTGCATAATTTGCTCAGACCAACGCTCTAATAATTCTGCCTGACGCCCGCTTAAAAGCCAACTATTGGGATGTTGCCCTTCGAGTATAGTTAATATCATGAGTTCTGAGCGCAACAATCCTACACCATCCACAGGTAGATTTTGCACTTGCTCTATCAAGCTGGGCTGACTCAAGTTAACCAGTAATTGAGTAGCAATCACAGGTAGATGCAGAGTTACGGCAGGATGAGGAGTTACAGCTATGGAGTGATGAGGAGAAAGAGAACTGTTTGCCCCTCTCTCCCTCTGTTTCTCTTTTACTGTGCTAATTTCCCAATCTTCCACTCTTTCACTCTCCCAATCTTCCCCGTTTTCTCTAATGCGATAAACCTCTCCCCTTTCGCCATCTACTAATAGCCGTTCCCCAGTTTGAATGAGGGTTGTAGCAGATGTTGCACTTACTACTGCTGCGATTCCCAATTCTCTAGCCAGAATTGCAGCGTGACTGGTTAATCCTCCATATTCTGTGATAATACCACTAACTTGTTGCAATAAAGGTAGCCAATCAGGTGTGATATTTGGTACTACTAAAATCACTCCTTTAGGTAGTTGTTCTGGCTTGAGGGGTGAACTGATGACATGAGCGATCGCAATGACACGTCCCCGACTAGCCCCTAATCCTTTGATAAAGTATAAATTGGGTGCTAGTTGGGGAAAGCTAACTTGCGTCAGATAAAGTTTGGCAGAGGAAGCTTGCTGGACAATAGTCCATTTAATAGTGAAGGTTTTACCTAGTTCTGTTGCTAGTTGATTTCCTAGATTAATTACTTGTTGGAGATATTCTTCTGATAAAGCGGACTGTTTTTGTTGAGCTTCTGTGAGTAAATAGGTAGCCAAACAAGTTGTATTTGGCGTTAGTACTGAGTTTGACAAAGATGCTGTATTTTCAACTCGATAAGCCAGCATTTTATTGCCTAGCTGTTGCTCTAATACAACTCCAGTCTCCTTTTGAATATAGTAAACGTCTGGCAGGACTTCGCCATAGGTAATCGCTACTCCTAAGCCCCATGTCGCTTCGATTTCCCACCCAGAGGAGTTGGCATTTAATAAACCACTGGCGATCGCATTCTCTACAGGTTGCACCAACACCGCCAAATTAATTTGTTGCAGGTCAATCCCTGCTCGTTGCCAATATAATAAGCTTCTGGCGCGAAATAGTTGACTCCATGTAGTCTTTAATGCTTGAGCGATCGCGTGCTGATTATAGCTACAAAATACTGACTCCAACAACCCCGATACTTTCTCCATTCCTGGGAAATTTGACGATACCGCCAGAGTAGGCCGAAAAATCAAGCCATCAGCTTGCCATTGTTGAGCTGCGTTGAAAATTGTATTCACCCACTCTAGTGGTATAGTTCCAGAGAGAATTTCCCGACGTAAGCGGCCAGCCACTTGCTGGAGTTGACGCCAATTAGCTACATCTAGGTGCAGCGAAGAATGAGGTAAATCAGCGATTAATGACTCTGAACTATTGAGCGTTTCTAAAAATTGTTGCAAAATTTCCGCCGAAACTACAAAACCAGGTACCACGGGATAACCATGCTGGATGATTCTGCTCAAGTAAAACGCTTTGTCACCTACTTTGGTGCGGTCTTGTAGTTTAATTTGATCTAGCCAGTAGAGTTTATCCACTCAATTTGTTTAGTTGTCAGTTGTCAGTTGTCAGTCGGTGCGATGGTGGAGCAAATTCTCTTTATTAGTGTCTCTTATTGAAAATAAGAGGTTCAGCGGTTCAATCATGTTGTGCATTTAGTGATATTCTATTTAATTATTGAGTGTATGATTAAATTTAGCAATTTGAGGTAAAATTTCCTCAGTTAATAGTCTTTAAGGTTAAAATACTTGTTTAACAAGCTTCAAAGTCATATTGCTGCCTGATCTGTTTTCTTATCCTCCCTGTTCTCTGCTTCTACTCTACGGGAAGCTGCTTCTCTATGAGACGCTACGCGAATACATCTAAATATGGTTCGTTTTTTTACCTATTAAAATTGAATTGCTAGACTACGAGATTGTAAATAGCTTAGTTTTGCGTGTTTAACTCGAATTAAAAAAAAGATTGTGCCATTCTCAGTATATTTTGACAAACAAATTCCTTTTTAAGCTATTATATTAGACTACCTATTATATTTAGAATTAGCATTGTCCACTACTTACTACCTTTCAAGTAATGATTGGCTAAATATTAGCATCAGACTGGGTACTGCTTTGCTTATTGGAGCAATAATTGGTTTAGAGCGAGAAGTTAGACATAAACCAGCTGGTTTAAGAACCCACATGCTAGTAAGTCTTGGTTCAGCCATATTCACTGTTATACCTTTAGCAAGTGGACTAGTAGAATCTCATCTTGATCCTCTTAGCCGTGTAATTCAGGGTATTGCAGCAGGTGTGGGATTTCTTGGCGCTGGAGAAATTGTCCGTGAGTCTTCCCAACAATCGCAACACATGGAAATCAGAGGATTGACATCAGCTGCGGCTATTTGGGTATCGGCTGCTTTAGGTGTTGCTGCTGGATGTGGTTTATGGCAAGTAGGGCTAATTGGTGCGCTGCTAACTTTTGTAGTTCTCAACCTGTTTAAAAAGTTGATAAGACATAATTAAATAATTCGTAATTCGTAATTCGTAATGACGCTCGAGGACTCGCTAACGCTACGCTAACGTAATTCGTAATGACGCGACGCTCGTACCGACGCTCGATGACTCGCTAACGCTACCGCTTCGCTAACGCTAACGTAATTCGTA
Source organism: Desmonostoc vinosum (assembly GCF_059505385.1). Taxonomy (NCBI): domain Bacteria; kingdom Bacillati; phylum Cyanobacteriota; class Cyanophyceae; order Nostocales; family Nostocaceae; genus Desmonostoc; species Desmonostoc vinosum. Next base: position 15,147 of record NZ_JCACKM010000097.1, on the reverse strand, counting down.
ATTAAGTTTTGTGTTGGGGATTTACTTGATCTTATTGTTATGCATCGAAATAGGTAACAGCAAATAGAAAAACTGTTCTCTGTTGCCTTTGCAATAGGATTATGATTAGTTATTGATATTTGTTAAATAATATTAATAACAAAAGAGATATTTTAAGATAATGTCAATGAACTTGATATAAAAAAGTATCAAAGCCGACCAAAAACAGGCATAATCTTTAACAAGACAAAACAATAAAAACCATCAACTGGGATTAAATTGAATGTCAATAAGTTGCTCAAACTTCAGGGGAGAGTTCGCAAAATAAAGACTCTGGTGTAGTAAACCTGAAGCAGCAAGTAACTGGGAATTGGGAATTGGGAATTGGGAATTGTCATTAATCATTGATTTTTTCTTTGCGTCTTTGCGTTCCTCTCATCCCCCTCATCTTCCCCAATTCCCATTACCCTTAATCCCCACTCCTGGAGGGAGTGCGGGCCCCGAGTTCCCCAGTCCCCAACGTTTAGTGATGAGAAGGCGTAGATGAATATGGCTAATAGCAGTGCAAGCACCGCAGCACTACGCTTGAGTGAAAAATTACCTTTTGTACTCAAGCGGTTGGCAGATTTGGCTTATAACTATTGGTGGAGTTGGAGTGGCGATCGCATCGCGTTATTTCAAACTATCGATCCCCAAGAATGGGAACGCTGTGGACATAACGCCGTAGCAATTTTAGAGTCGGCAAGCTATGAACGTCTGACGCAGCTAGCAGAAGATCCATCTTACCTCAAGCAGATTTCCGCCTTAACGCGTGAGTTTGACGAATACATGGCACAGCAAGATACTTGGGTAAGTCGAGTTGCACCGCAAGTTTCGCGTGATCGTCCCATCGCCTACTTTTGTGCTGAATTTGGTATCCATGAATCCCTACCCGTTTACTCTGGCGGCTTGGGGATATTGGCGGGGGATCACTTAAAATCATCATCAGATTTAGGTGTACCCTTAGTAGGAATTGGCTTGCTGTATCGCCAAGGCTACTTTCGTCAGCGCCTAAACCGTCATGGATGGCAAGAAGATTACTATATAGATAATATCTTCCATCGGATGCCCATAGAGTTGATCAAAAATCAACAAGGGGAACCGTTAACCATTCAGTTAGACATTCGCCATCGCCGGGTAAAAGTGCAAATTTGGCGAGTGCAAGTAGGACGGGTGAGTTTATATTTATTAGATAGCGATCGCAACGACAACGATCCCATCGACCGCTGGTTAACTGGACACCTATACGGTGGCAATCAAGAAACCCGCATTGCCCAAGAAGTCGTCTTAGGAATTGGTGGTGTACGCGCACTGCAAGCTTTGGGAATTCAACCTGCTGTTTATCACCTCAACGAAGGCCACGCCGCATTCTGTACCTTGGAAATTGCCCGCCTAGAAATGGAACGTAGCGGTAAATCCTTCTATGATGTTGAAGCCACGGTGCGGAATAGTTGCGTCTTTACCACCCATACCCCAGTTCCCGCCGGTCACGATGTCTTTTCACCTGATTTAATTGACTCGTATTTTGCTCAATACTGGCAGCAATTGCGACTTTCCCGCGAACAATTTTTAGCATTGGGTGCAAGGCGATTAGGCGATCCTTGGGAACCCTTTGGGATGACGGTTTTAGCATTGCGGATGTCTCGGGCTTGCAATGGTGTCAGCGAATTACACGGTCAAGTCTCTCGCAAAATGTGGACAGTTCTCTATCCCCAACGCACAGAAGACAAAGTACCAATCGGGTATATCACCAATGGTGTACACGCACCAACTTGGACTGCACCTTTGTTGGCTGACTTATATAGTCAGTATTTAGCAGAAGATTGGAAAACTCGTGCAGTTGATCCTAAGATGTGGGCAAAAGTGGACGAAATTCCAGATGAGGAACTGTGGTGGCGACATCAAGTACTCAAAGAACGCCTAATTGCCTACACTCGTTATAAAGTCAAAAAATCGCGGGAGTTGCGTGGCGAAAATCATGAACTTATCCATGCGAGTGAAACTCTACTCGACCCCAACGTATTGACTATTGGATTTGCTAGGCGCTTTAGCCCTTACAAACGCGGCGATTTAATTTTACGCGATGCTGAACGGGCGTTAAAGATTTTTGGTAATGCTTCACGGCCAGTACAGATTATCTTTGCAGGTAAAGCCCACCCAGCCGATGAAGAAGGTAAGCGAATTATTCAACGCTTGATGGAATGGTGCCATAATTCAGGCATTATCAACCGAGTCGCTTTTATTGAAGACTACGATATTTAAACTGGTCAAAAATTGGTGCAAGGTGTAGATGTTTGGTTAAATAATCCCCGGCGTCCTTTGGAGGCGTCTGGTACGAGTGGACAAAAAGTTTGCTTTAACGGCGGTATTAATTGCAGCGTCCTGGATGGCTGGTGGTGCGAAGGCTATAAAGCTGATGCCAACGGCAAGGGAATTAATGGGTGGGCCATTGGTGAAGATGCAAATACTAGTGACCAAGAATTACAAGACCGGATTGACTCGCGATCGCTTTACCAACTCTTGGAGGAGGAAATTGTTCCTCTATACTACGACCAAGATGCTCAAGGTGTACCCCACCGTTGGGTGAAAATGATGAAAGAGTCGATTAAAACAAATGCACCCCTGTTCAACACAGATAGGATGATTGCCGACTATGTTTCACAGGTGTATGTCCCAGAGATTGCTAGCCGTGTGGAACCGATTTTAGCTAAGGTTCTGCTTTAACAATTAGAGAATGGGGAATCTGACAGGTGTAGGTTTTTAATATTTGGCGTTTTGATTGACGCAAAGAAAGATTTCGGAACGGAAAAATAGGCTTTTTCGGATTGAATGCGAAAAACCTACACTTGTGAGGAATGGGGAATTTTCCTATTCCCTATTTTTTATCCGTATTTTCCTGTAATTAATGTAGTTCAATGATTTGCAAATAATTGTAAGATGCGATCGCAATATCAACTAAAAAAACTTGAGCAGCAAATTTTTTTAGCTGATACCCATTGGTGACAAGCTTAAGATGACGATTTAGATCATTGTACAGTTGCTCAAAAGGTTACTAAATCAAAGTTTCAGTTGTTTCCTCTAAGTTTTATCCAGAATCAAAAATAGTTCCTATTCTGCATACTTTTATTTTGTTGATAAAAGAAAAATAATTTTAAGCAATTAAATTCCCTTGAACTGTTATACTCTGAAAGCAGGTAATTAAATTGTCATTCTTAGGTAAATAGTAAATAAAAATATAGTATTTACCCAAGTCATGCATTAAATGTGAAAAATCATGAGTAATACTTCAAATTTAATTCTAGATTTTGAAAAATTATTTAGAGAAAAATTAAAACTAAATAATTGCAGATTCCGAAAGAAAAAACAAGAGAATAATTATGAAATTACTACTCCTAGCAAAGACGTTTTTTTGATGTGTATAGGTGAATTTCCCGAAATTAAATTAATATATCAGCCAGTAGGGATACGCACAAAGCAAACTATAGTTTATGAACGGGCTATCCGTTCGCACATAGATTTTTGTTTGAGTAATATTCAGGAAAGCAACACAACTGCTGTTGAACAAAATTAATACTCGGTTCATCTAGAAACGAGCATTAATTTTAAGTGAGTGAAGGCAATAAAAAGCCTACATTAATTTACAAAATGCCCCAGAAATGCAGGAAACCTTGTCCTGAAAGAACTTCAATTAAAACGACAGATAAAAAACCTATCATTGCAAAGCGACCGTTCCAATTTTCACTTTGAGGAGTGAACCGGGGACGCAAAGCATTGCGAGCATCTAGAACAGGAGGTGTAGGGTTGTTGAAACCTGTCATGAGTAAAACTCCAGATATTGTGTTGTCACAGTTACAGAATGTAAAGTAATGTAACAGATATTTACGAAAATGTAACTTGAACTTAAGTGGCAATTTTTCAATTAAGGCTGGGGTGTAAAAAGAGTATGCTGTCCGCCGCAGGGGCACATCATTAGTAGGCTGATAATTTTGGTGAAGTTGAGCAAAGCTTTAGCTAACTAATTCAACTAAAGCGTCGCCTTGAAACCTGACTATACACGAGACTGAGCAGCCACGGTAATATTCAGTTGTAAATACTGAAAGCGTGATACTGGTCTGACCAGGATCTAAAATTTGTTTCACTTTGCAGATTTGCCTTTTGTTTTTGCAGTAGGCAACGATGCGATCGCCGGCTTTGATATCCAACGCTTTAATTTTCAATTTCTCCTTAACCTCATCAATAAATTGGCTGAGCCAAACGTTCTAGCTTTAATGTAGTTCAGATCGTGTTAGCCACTCAACTTAATGACGCCTTGACTCAATAAATATTCTAGATTTTGACATTCTCCCCACGGCTGAAGCTACGAGGATTCACAGCGACCCTGAGACTCCGTAGTCTCCCTCTACTGTGCTACTTAGGAGGCTGCCATAAGCCCCGACTACGGGGAATTCCATACCTGCTGATGAGTGAGAAAAGGTAGGAAACCCTACCTTAAACCCAAAAAAAGCATTTTGTAACCAAATACCGAATCAAATATCGCACAAGATTTTGACGCATTTATTACAAAAGTATGACGAAGTTGTGACAAAATGCTACACCTTTCAATTAGTGGTTGACTTCGCTATAATACCCAGCTGCAACCCTGGCGGATAACTACCCTCCTCTTTGATGCGCTTAATTTCAGCATCTGTGATTCGTAAACTTAATGTTTGTGCCAACACTTTAACAATATCTCCCCGGTCAATTACACCCGCCACAGCACTAGCAGGCGAAAGCACTGTAATTCGAGGTAATTGCTCATTGTCTAGTTTATTAATTACCTCTGCCAAAGAAGTTGATTCAGCGACAGTGGGTATTTCTGTTAAAGGATGCACAATACTGTGTAGAGTTTGGATTTCCCATTGACTCCTTTCAATTGAGCGTAAATCATCAATAGAAACCATACCCCGGTAACGACCATCGGAGGCAGCAAAATATACTTGTGAAGGGTTAGCTTCTAAGAGATATAAATCGGCAAAAGCACGCAAAGTTTGGTCAGCATCAACTACCCGAAAGTCACGAGTCATCGCATTGGTGGCTAATAATTTGAGCAGACTTTCTTGTAATGTGGTAATCCGGTCATAGCTATTAGCGTTACGGACACCAAACCAACCCAACAACGCAATCCATAAACCAATAACTAACTCTCTGGTTAAAAAATCTACAACAAACCCTAGAGCGATCGCACCATAGCCTAAAATTTGTCCAGCCCTTGCAGCCCAATGTACAGCTTGAAAGCGATCGCCTGTTACTTGCCATAGTGCCGCTTTTAACACTTGTCCGCCATCTAGAGGTAAGCCGGGAATTAAGTTAAATAGAGCCACCACTAAGTTAATCCGCGCCAAATCCCCAACCATGACACTGATTGGACTAGTATCAGGTAAAACATATACTCCCAGACGCAGCACACAAAATAGTCCAATACTTACCAAAGGCCCAGCGATTGCTACTTGAAACGCTTTGCCTGGAGTTTTCGATTCTTCTTCGATTGCCGCAATACCACCAAACAAAAACAGCGTAATCGAGTTAACTTTAATACCTTGCGATCGAGCTACCAAACTGTGACCTAACTCGTGCAATAACACTGAACCAAAAAGCAACAGCGCCATCACAATACCAGCGCTCCAAGCAATAACAGTCCCCCATTCCTGGTAAGCTACCCCAAAGTTGAGGGTTGCCAGCCCTAAAATCACAAACCACAACGGGTCTAAAAACAAGGGAATGCCAAATAAAGACCCTATTTTCCAATTTGTTTGCATTACATTGTCCTAAAATTAGCTATTGCCAGCAGCATCTACACTACATCTGGCTGATAAATATAAATTTATATGCACATACATTTGACGCATCAATTACAAACGCCGAGGTGCGAAATCCCTAATTTAATAGAATAGACAATTACTGCTAGTGAGCAAAAGTGCATGTAGGGGGAATTGGGAATCAAGAGGACGCGGGGACGCGGTGAATGTAAATGAAAATTTCTCCGCGTCCCCGCGTCTCACTCTCTCCGCGTCTTCCCCCTCATCCCCCTCATCCCCCTCATCCTGATCAGTTCTACAGGCGACCGATGTTAGTTAGCCCTAAAACAATGCCAATACCGATAACATGACCTAAAGCCATTGCACCAATGAATGTAGGAATGCTGACGGGTAGTACAGGTAATTTGGGGCCAACTTGAGGTTTTTCAATTTTGGTGCTGAACAAAAGAACTACTATGCTGCTGATACTGATAATGATTGCCACTGTTGGACTCCATACAGGTGTTGGAGGAACAGATGCAGCAACTGCTAGTAAGGTAGATAACATCAAACTTTTGTCTCCTAAGCGAAAAAAGAAATTTAGACCTACAAAATTATAAAATTACTAAAGGCAAACCAAACATTTTTGGCATAATTTATACTTTATTAAGTATTTGTTCCTATAGTTGAGATTTAAATGCGAGTTAAGATTTGCGGTATCACTCAACCACAACAGTCAAGGGCGATCGCTTCTCTGGGTGCAACGACGCTAGGATTTATTTGTGTGCCAACTTCACCTCGCTACGTGACCATATCGCAAATTCAAGCAGCAATTGCAGTACTGCCAAACAAGATTGACAAAATAGGTGTTTTTGCCAACACTACCATCTCTGACATCAGCCAAATAGTTCTTGCTTCTGGGTTGACTGGTGTTCAGTTACATGGAGATGAATCATTAGAATTTTGTCAGCAATTACGGCAATCTCTGCCCAACATCGAAATTATTAGAGCCTTGAGAATTCGCAATCTCGAACAACTCCATCAAGCAGCTAATTATACTCAACACGTAGACACATTGTTACTAGACGCCTATCATCCTCAACAACTAGGTGGCACAGGTCAAACTTTAGACTGGTCAATGTTAAAGCAATTTAATCCAAGTTTGCCTTGGCTTTTAGCTGGAGGATTAACCCCAGACAATATTTTAGAAGCTCTCAGTCAAGTTAATCCTACTGGTATCGATTTATCTAGTGGCGTAGAACATATACCAGGAGATAAGGATCTAAATAAGGTAGCTAGGTTGTTTCAGCAGTTAGGGAGTGGGGAGACGCGGGGACGCGGTGAATAATCAATAATAAATGACAAATCCCCATTCCCCATTCCCAATTCCCCATTCCCTAACCTAAAAGAACGCTGCTTGATGACGAATCAAGTTAAAAAATTCTTCGCGGGTTTTTTGTTCTTCTTGAAACACACCCAGCATGGCACTAGTAACAGTCCAAGAACCCGGCTTTTGGACGCCTCGCATCACCATGCACATATGGGCAGCTTCCATTACTACAGCAACGCCTTGAGGTTCTAAAATGGTCTGGATTGCTTCGGCTATTTGGCGGGTTAGCCTTTCCTGTACTTGCAAGCGACGGGAATACATTTCAACAATCCGCGCTAGCTTACTCAAGCCCACAACTTTTTGATTGGGAATGTAAGCAACATGTGCCCTACCCATAAATGGCAGCATATGATGTTCGCACAGGCTAAAGAAATTAATATCTCGGACTAACACCATCTCGTTGTGCCCTTCATCAAAGATGGCACCGTTGACGAGTTCTTCTAAAGATTGATTGTAGCCGCCGGTAAGAAACCGCATAGCCTCAGCTACTCGCTTGGGTGTTTTGAGCAGTCCTTCGCGTTCAGGATCTTCTCCTACGCCTAATATGATTGTTCTTACAGCGTCCATCATTGCTTCCATCTGTTCCTCTTTTGGCTGAAACAGATCTGCTTGCCGTCCATCGTGGGTGTTGCGATCTGGTCTGGCACTGATGGCTTCTGACAAGTCGGGAATTAAAGGCGATTGAAAACGATTAGAACCGTTGGAACTAGCGATAGTCATGATGTCGTCTTGGTTATGATTTGGTCGAGATAATTCGTAATTGATAATGACGCTCCTACGTCGCTACCGCTACGCTAACGTAACTCGTAATTGCCCCAAAGATGAATTTGGGGGCTTGAAACAAGGAAAACATTGGTTTTTTTCCGTCAATTTACTGAGGGGTTTGTATCCTAAATTGATTGTGAATTACGAACTACGAATTACAAATAAGGTAGGAGGCAGGAGGAAAGAAGAAGGATTCTTTAGAGGACGCCGCCGCTGGGCATCAGGGTCAATTCATCAATAACCGCTTCTTTAGGTAGTAGGGCGGTGTAAAGAATTGACTGAGCAACAATTTCTGGGGTTAACATTTTTGAGCGGTCAAAGTTGGCATGGACGGTTTCTGTGTCCCAAAGTTCGGTATTGACAGCACCAGGACAAATCGCAGTCACACGAATTCCGTAGGGGCGTTCTTCTTGTGATAGGGTTTGAGAAAGAGCTATGAGACCAGCTTTGCTGACATTGTATGCCCCCCAACTATGAAAGGGTTGCTTGGCTGCAATCGAGGCAACGTTAATAATTGTGCCAATACCCCGATCGCGCATTCTTGGCAATACTCCTTTGATGCACTCAAGTACACTAGTGAGGTTTAAATTAATTACCTGTTGCCAGTCCTCTAGGGGGGTAGCACTTAAGGTAGCTGTGTAACCTATGCCAGCATTGTTAACTAAAATGTCTACATCACCCAAGTCAAGGGCGATCGCTTCTATCTGTTTTTGCACTTGGGAAAGACTAGCTAAATCTACGGCGTAAGCTTTGGCTTGTACCCCAGCTAGCTTTGCAGCTTCTGCAACCGCCTCTAGTTTATCCAAAGAACGGCTGACCAAGGCGACATCTACTCCCGCCTTCGCAAATGCTAAAGCCGTTGCTTTGCCAATTCCACTACTCGCCCCAGTAATTAGGGCGTGCCGTTTTCGCTCAACACTCATGGTATCTCCCAATTTTTTGGCAGTTCCTTAAGCTTACTTCCACCCAATTATTCACACCTGTTGGTTTGGATAGATTAAAAGAATCTTAAAATCAGGTAATTTTTTTTCGACAACTGCTAAGCTTCGATGTCATAGTATGTATGCAAAGCAAGCGTTTCTCCAGCGAAAGTAAGAAAGTGGTCATCTGGGGATGTATGTTGTCTACTCAAAGTAATTACTGATGATTACTGAATATTATACAAACCACTCGATTTTCGCAGTAAAGAGTCCTTAACCAAGTTAGAAGTTGATAGGGAAATAGCCACCTTGAAGCTTGGAATTGGATATTAAAGACCGAAAAGACAGCTCAATATTTAGCAAAGCCTTTTTGCTCTGCCAGGGTTTTCAGTAGGAAATGCAATCTCCGGTATTCAATCCTCTTCACTCAAATTGAGTAGATTTGCTAAATATACAAATGCCTATGGCTGATAAGATTGTTAAAAATCTTTAAGCGCCATAGGCAATTATAGCATTGCTGTTGAGCTAATCAAGAGTATTCACTGAAAATATTAATGAGCAACTTCAGTGAAAACGCCCATTTTACGGAATTTTTCGTAACGTAGTTGACGGCGTTCTGGTACTGTTAAACGGTTGAGTTCATCCAAATTAGCCAACAGCGCTTGCTTGAGAGTGGTAGCGGTCTTGAGGGGGTCGGAGTGAGCGCCACCTATGGGTTCGGGTAAGATTTGGTCAATAATTCCCAGGTTTTTGAGGTCAGAGGAAATAATTTTTAAGGCCACGGCTGCTTGGGGGGCTTTGCTGGCATCTTTCCATAAGATAGCGGCACAGCCTTCGGGGCTAATAACAGTGTAAATGGCGTGTTCAAACATCAAGATGCGATCGCCAACACCAATACCAAGTGCGCCGCCAGAACTGGCTTCACCGATGACCGTACAAATAATTGGTACATCAAGACAGAACATTTCTCGGAGATTATAAGCGATCGCTTCGCCTGCACCTTGGTTTTCGGCTGCCACTGTCGCCAAAGCGCCTGGTGTATCGATAAAAGTTAAAATCGGCATGGAAAATCTATTAGCGTGTTCCATCAACCGCATTGCTTTACGATAACCACCAGGAGCAGCCATACCGAAGTTCCGGGCAATATTGTCCTTGGTATCACGTCCTTTTTGCTGGCCTAACATGACGACTGGTTGACCGCCTAGACGACCGACACCACCAATTAAAGCAGGATCATCAGTTCCACTGCGATCGCCATGCAACTCCATCCATTCATCACTGATAGACTGGATGTAATCAAGAGTACTAGGACGGCGGGGATGTCGAGCAACTTGCAGTCGCTGAGCCGGTGATAAACTACTGAAAATTTCCTCACGCAGTTGCATGGCACGCGTTTCGAGTTGATGAATTTGACCAGAAACATCGACGCCATTCTCTTCCGCAAGTTGCCGAATCTGTTCAATTCGAGTTGCAAGTTCTGCTAGAGGTTTTTCAAAATCCAACAGTAGCGGTTTACGCTCGGTAGTTGCCATCGTAGGGGTTATGAATTATGAGTTATAAGTTATCTGTCCTTTGTTCAGTTGTCCTTTGTCAGTTGTCCTCTGTTACAAAGTTCTGTTCGTCGGAGACGTTGCCGTAGGCATCGCTGGAAGCCAGCGCCCAGACTTTGCGCTTTGTCTTTTGCTTTTTGCCCTTTGCAAATCACAATTGACCAATGACTAATGACCAAGGACTAATGACTAAACCAACAATGGTCTAAATCCGTGCTTAACTGACACCTGACCAATCTGCTCCATTTTGTCTACGGTAATCTGATTGCGTCCCCACGAAAAGTTCGTGTATAACTTCTCAAATTCCAGCAGCATTGATTCGGCGAAACAAGCAAATAATTGACGTGCGGGGACATCCATATTGACTATTTTCATAATTTTCCAGTCAATATCAAGTGAATGCTCTACTATTCCACCATTTAACACGAATACGCCAGGATGTTGAATTTTCGTTGCTAAGTTTTTAGGATAGCCACCATCAATTAATAAACAAGGTTGCTTTAACGTAGTGGGGTCAATTTCTACACCTTTAGGCATACTAGCCACCCAAACCACAATGTCAGCTTGGGGTAGTGCTTCACTCAAATCCATGATTTTGCCGCGCCCTAGTTCGTCTTGTAACTCTTTGAGACGTTCTTGGTTGCGGGCTATCAAAAGGAGTTCTTTGACATCTGTTTTTGCATCTAGCCAGCGTGTTATGGCACTGCCAATATCTCCAGTTGCCCCGCATACTGCAACGGTTGCATTTTTGAGTTCTATTCCCAGTTGTTTTGAGGCTTCCTCTACCTGCCGACAGATAATATAGGCAGTGTGAGTATTTCCTGTAGTAAAGCGTTCAAACTCTAGTTTGATATTGCGAACTTGGCTAAACTGCTCCAACTTAAAGTTCTCAAAAATAATCGAAGAAAATCCGCCTAAAGCTGTAATGTTAATACCATGTTTTTGAGCATGTGCCATGGCGTTGAGTACTTTACGCGTCGCTGCTTTGATGCGGCGAGTAGCCAACATCTCTGGTAAAAAACAGGATTCTACGTATCGCCCTTCAATTTTCTGCCCAGTCACACTAGTGACAGTGATGTTATCGACAATTTGTGGCGGGGCGCTGCACCAAAAATCTAGCCCTTGATCGGCGTATTCTGGGAATCCCAATTCGTGAGCTACTGCTTGAGCGTGTTCTAAACTAGTCAGATGTCCAATTAGACCAAACATGTGGTGATGTATTAGGCTTGTGTTGCCTCGAGAGCGTGAAGTTTAGGGGATGGGGAGTGGGGAGTGGGGAGTGGGGGAGATGAGGGAGATGAGGGAGATGAGGAAAGAATTTTTAACTTACAACTAAGCACTTAATACTCATCACTCATGACTCATAACTCAAAACTCTGTACTCAGCACTCAGCACTCATAACTCATAACTTTTTTAACCAAGTTTGGGGGTTTAAGTTCCCTACCGGTAGGGACAAAACCTTTAGTATCGGGGTTTAAATCCCCAGACGTTCCTACGTCGCTAACGCTTCGCTATCACAAAACGTAATTGCGAATTGCGAATTGCGAATTGCGAATTGATTTAAGCTGCTGTGAGTCCGTAGGCTGACAAGCGCATGATGTCGCGAGTTGTGAAGCCGATGTTACTTAATGCTTCACCGTACTGAATCATGAAATCTTCTACTAGAGCGTCTTTTGCCATTGCTAAGCTATGGGCGTCATCTTCAACTTTGTTGAGCATTCTCCAGACGATAGGCAGGTTTTGACGATTGGCTTCCTCTAGTTCTGCTTTGGATTCTGTAAAGTGTGCTTTTAACCAAACTTCTCCAAAGTTGAGGTGGCTGTATTCGTCTTTTACTACTCCTTCAGTAATTTTGCGGGCGAAGTCATCAGCTACAGGGATGTAAATGTTGTATGCTGCGATCGCAAAACATTCAATAATTAGGGACTGAATTAACAAGCAAGTAACTACTTTACCTTCAGCGGCAGCGGCTTGAAAGTTTTGATGTAATCCCAAGAAGAACTGCTGAGCAAATTGCATATCTGGTGTTACTTTTAAGTTGCGCCCACAAGCTTCAAATCCTTTCTTATGGCGACTTTCCATCTTAGATAAGCGAATTAGTTCATCTTGGTGTTCCGGCAGCAGTTGGGCCAGTTTGATGTAATTCTCATGGGCTTCTTGTTCCCCTTCAATTACGATCGCATTAATCCGGCTATAGGCATCTTTGTATTTTTCGCTCTGAAAATCAACTTTTTCAAATTGGTCTGCAAGCTGCTGCATAGTCTGTTTACTCCTGTAAACCTGAATGGAATTATTTAATACCAGAGTTAGATTGACTCTCTGAATTTAGAGTAACAATGACTGTGGTTTAATTTAACTTAACAAGTCACTATTTTATAGATTAGCTGTTGCTGGGGGTGATGCTCTAGATGCTTTAGTAGTAAAAAACAAGGCTTTGCAGATCAACTTATGTTTAAATTCAACTGGAATCAGAAATCTAGCGACTTTTTTAGTCTAGTAGTACTATTACTGGGAGCGTTGATTGTACTACTACCGTTACTTGTGGTTTTTTTAACCTCCTTTGCACCTGCGGGTGCGACTCCAGCAATTTTGCCACAAAATCAATGGTCTTTAGCTAATTACCACGATGCATGGCAACGGGGTAAATTTTTGCTGGCGTTTGCTAATTCTACCTTGGTAGCGATCGCTGTCACGGCGTTTCAGATGATTACTTCGGCATTAGCAGGTTACGCTTTAGCGCGATTAAAATTTCGAGGCCGGCAAGCGCTGCTACTGGTTGTCTTAGCAACCTTGGTAATACCTTTTCAGTTGTTGGTGATTCCGATATTTTTGGTATTGAAATGGGGAAACCTGATTAACACTTACGGAGCATTAATTTTACCAACTGCTGTCAACGGCTTTGGCATTTTTTTGTTACGTCAATATTTCCAGACAATTCCCGTAGAGTTAGAAGAAGCCGCAACAATAGACGGGGCAAACAGATTACAGATTTTATGGCGAGTGATGTTACCTTTAGCGCGTCCGGCTTTGGTAACACTGTTTTTGTTCACTTTTATTGCGGAGTGGAATGATTTATTTAAACCACTAGTATTTACAACACGTCCAGAATTACGGACAGTACAGCTAGCGTTAGCAGAATTTCAAGAACAATTTACGAATAATTGGCCTTTGCTCATGGCAGCAGTAACAATTACAACGGTTCCTGTGATGATATTGTTTTTAATTGGTCAACGCCAGTTTATTCGGGGTATTGCGGCGACGGGGATTAAGAATTAGTGGGGAGTGGGGATGAGAGGGATGAGGGAGACGCGGGGATGAGGGAGACGCGGGGACGCGGGGACGCGGGGACACGGAGAATAATCAATTCCCCAGTCCCCAGTCCCCAATCCCCAGTCCCCAGTCCCCAGTCCCTAACCTGGTGATATTTCCCCTGCTTTCACAAAGAGAATTTGTGAGGATTTTAACCACTGGGAATCGAAAGAACCTAAATGAGTGGTGGTAATTAAAGTCTGAAAACGGTCTTGAATGGCATCTAGCAATTGATTTTGGCGGGATGGATCTAGTTCGGCAAGAACATCATCAAGTAATAGTAAAGGTGGCTCTTTAACGACTTCTTCGATTAGTTGTAATTCTGCTAATTTTAAGGCTAGAACTAGGGTTCGTTGCTGACCTTGAGAACCGTATTGACGAGCGGGTGTTTGATTGATAGTTAATTCAATTTCGTCGCGGTGGGGGCCAACTAGAGTTGTGCCTTGATGTAACTCTGCGGCAATCCGCTGCTGAATTTTTACTAGGAAAGCTTGCTGCACTTCTTCAGGATGGTTTTGCTCTAAAGGAATGCTCGGTGTATACTTAATCTGCAAAACTTCAGTGCTACCACTGATGTTGGTGTGCCAAGTGTTGGCGATGGGGGCCAATCGTTGGATGGCGCGATCGCGTCGTCTAATTACCCTTGTTCCTGTAGTTGCTAACTGTGCATCCCACAAAGCCAGTTCTGAATTCTGAGTGCTAAGTGGTGATTCTTGATTTTTTTTTAAATAGGCATTGCGTTGCCGTAGTACCTGATTATACTGCTGCAAAATGTAGGCATAAACAGGTTCCAGTTGAATTAAAAGGGTATCTAACCAGTTGCGGCGACCTTCGGGGCCGCCGCGCACTAATTCTAAATCCAGGCTGGAAAATTCTACTGCATTAAGAACACCGAGAAAGTCCATTTGACGGCGGACAAACTCACCGTTGAGAGCAATGCTGCGGCGACCATTACGGCGGAGAGTCAAGCTGAGGTCACTATCGCCATTTTGTCGCTCTAGAATAGCATTAATTTGGGCTATTGGTTCTCCCTCGCGGACTAAATCGCGATCGCGTGCCATGCGGTGCGATCGCAATGTGGCCAGCAGCTCTACCGCCTCCAATAAATTTGACTTCCCCTGAGCATTGTTACCTACCAAAATTGTTTTGGCAGCATTAAACTCAACCCTTTGGTCTATGTAATTGCGGAACTGCCTGAGCTGTAGAGTTTTGAGGTACATAGGGAGTGGGGAGTAGAGGGGATGAGGGGGATGAGGGGGATGAGGGGGATGAGGGGGATGAGGGGATGAGGGGGATGAGGGGGATGAGGGGGATGAGGGGGATGAGGGGGACGCGGGGACGCGGAGAATAATCAATTTCCCAGTCCCCAGTCCCCAGTCCCCAATCCCCAGTCCCCAATCCCCAGTCCCCAATCCCCAGT
>NZ_JCACKM010000096.1:0-27188 GCF_059505385.1 Desmonostoc vinosum | reverse complement strand
CATAGCTTCGCTTAGAGCGACGCAGGAGCGTCGCGTCATTACGAATTACGAATTAATAAACCGTGTATGCCTACTGCTGTAATTACGCCTCCCAATAATCCCCAAGTGCCGTCTGCAAATACATTAATCCGATGAATAAAGGTGCGATGATAGGCGTACTCTAACTGTCTATCATTAACTTTCCTTTCCTCTACGAGCTTTTCTACATAATTCTCGGCTTTGATCAAGGCTGCGTAATCCAGGTTGAACCAATAGAGCGATATTCCCACCACTGTTAAACCAGGAAAAATCAATGTAATTACTAGGGTTAATTTGCGTAAATTCATACGTACTTAGCCGATAATATACTTTTTTGATGCTGACAAAAGAAGTGCTGCCCCCTTTCCTCTTAGAGAACTTACACAAGATTTTGGGAATAATCTTCATATTGTTTGACAGCCTCGTTTTGCTCAGGCTCATACTATGAGAGCGCTATTCCTTGGAAAAAAGCAGGTTTTTTGTTGTTTATGTATTGCACTATTTATAATGCTGATATCAATATTATCAGTATACGCAAATCCAACAATATCCATTGATACATTGCGGCAACAACAGCAACAAATGAACCAGGAGCGCCAGCAGGTAAAGAAAGAGCGCGATCGCTTGACTAATTTACAAAACGAGGCCCAAAAACGCCTGACAGGTTTGGAGCAAAATCTGCAAACTACAAATAGCTACATTCAAGACAGCGAATTCCGCTTACAACTTGCGACTAAACGCCTCCAAGAGTTAGAAACTGATTTAGCTGTTGCAGAACGTTCCTATGAAGAACGTCAAATAGCGACAGTTGCACGATTGCGATATCTTCAGCGATCGCCAGCAAACCAAGGATGGGCAGTTTTACTACAAAGTCAAAACGTCAGCGATTTTATCAGCCGTCGCCGTCAGTTAAAGCTAGTATATCAAGCAGATCGGCAAATTCTGACCAAACTCAACGCCCAGGCAAACTCGCTTATTAACCAAAAAACTCAAGTAGAACAGCAAAAAAACGAAATTGCTTTGATTCGTCAGCAGTTGCTATCACAAAAAGCCGATTATCAAACCCAGGCGCAATCACAATCGCAAATGATTCAACGCCTCAATAGCGATCGCTTAGCTCTAGAAGCAGCACAAAACCAGCTAGATAAAGATTCACAGAATTTAGCTGTTTTGATTCAACAAAAGGTAGCAGCAAGAGCCAAAGAAGAATTAACCAAGACAAACAGCCGTACCAGCCTCATTATTCGCGGAACTGGCGTGTTCGCATATCCCAGCAACGCATCCACCAGCAGTCCCTTTGGTTGGCGGATACACCCAATCCTCGGCTATCGCCGCTTTCATGCAGGTTTAGATTTTGCCGCTAGTTATGGCAGTACAATTCGAGCCGCCGATTCCGGGACAGTGATTTTTGCTGGGTGGTATGGTGGTTATGGCAGAGCTGTAATCATCGACCACGGTAAAGGTATTACTACACTCTACGGACATAGCAGCGAGTTGTACGTTGCCGATGGACAAGGAGTACAACGGGGACAAGCGATCGCTGCTGTTGGTTCTACAGGTTTATCTACAGGCCCCCACCTACATTTTGAAGTGCGTCGCAATGGTACGCCCGTAAACCCCGCAGATTTTCTGTAGCAGCAAAAGTATGATATAATATCAAGAGCATTAAGGGCGCGTGGCTCAGTGGATAGAGCAACAGATTCCGGTTCTGTGGGTCGGGGGTTCAAATCCCTCCGCGCTCGTTACTTATACAAGACTAACCACAGTAACAAGAGGTCATTTTTTATCAGCTTTCTCTCAACTAATACCATTTTATCCCTAAAACAACTAAATAGGGGTGACTAGCTGACTTGAGAGAAGGTGATCATTTATGCCTATTCGTATAGGTTAGTATTATCAGTTACATAGCCATATTTATAATCCCCTATAAATGCCTGGTAAACCAGAGATTGATCTATTTCTGCCTTTAACGCCTCTATTTTCAGTTTCAGTTTCAGATGCATAAGCCTAAAGCAATGCATTGCCTGTTATAGGGGCTTTTAGCAGCAAATATTAATGTTTATGCGCTAAAAGCTTACATTATGGGTAAATAACTATTGTTATGAGCCTAATTTAATATTCTAGATACGTGTATTCTCTATTATATTTTTTATTTAAGTAAGGCAATACTTAAATGAGAGGTTTAAGTGTAAAGGATAATACCTGTATGTTAGGACTTGACAAAATTACACCAGAAAAAGTTTTAAAAGCTGGACTCATCGGTGCTGGTGCTTGTGCAGCAGCAATAGCGGCTCCTATAGGAGCAGTAGCAGTTGTAGGAATTACGGTTGCCACGGCTGCTACAACTTGGGCTGCTGAGAGTATTGACGATGAACTCAAGGGAAAAAATAAAGATGATGATAAAACAGGAAGCTAGTTATGTCTATTTAAGGTAGCTTCAGCGTACCTAATAATAAACCTAAGACTTTAAGCCTACAGAAGTTAGCAATTTCCTGTAGGTTTTATCTTTTGTAAATTCATAGCCAAACCAGAAAAAAAGTAGGCAAGCAGATAAAATCTACATAACAAGACAGTCCTCTAGTTTTTAAATAGAAGGCTTAACAAAAATAAGATAATATTGCTTCACGTTGCAATTTATTACGACGTCAAGCGTATTAAGCCGCGAGTACACTAATTCAATTAATACCACAATAAGAAAAAATAATCATAATTAGTTAATCTTGTAGGTACAACGCGAGTTAGCGAATTTTGTTTAATATTTGTCATTGCTATTATCGTTAAGTTTAAGTTGAATTGACGCAACCTAGCTATCTTTATCTTTATAAATAGATGACTAACTCTTTCTTTCGATAAGAGATAACCAGGCTTTTCTTAGAATGCGTGGTCAGGTACTATACAGAATATCCTCAGCCCGTTTTTTACCTACCCTTAGCATTCTTGACTATTCAATACCTCAGTTACGTGTTGTCTATTTACTATCCTTAGTTATTGCTTATATCGTAAGCGTTAGTAAAACTCAGGTAATTTAACCTATCCTATTGGGGCTACATAGCCTTACTTATTTCATCTTCTCTGACGTTGTAAATAGCAGCTAGTAACTTGATTGACTTTTCATCAGTACACCTAGCTGTTGAGCGATCGCAACTGCTGACTGTAATGGAATAGCTTGGTTAGTTGACTGTGTTAGTAAATCCAGTGTTGTTTTAGTTGTTTGCCGCTTCTTGTACACTGTGTCATTCATTTTATCTCGATTAAGTAGGGGTTTCTAACTCCCGGAGGGAACAGGAAATAGGAAAAACTGTTAAGAGTTCCCTATTTTCTGTTTGCTTCTTTGATAAGAAACACTAAGAGCTGATTCGTAAAGAAAATCTAAAGAGAACAGAGCCTCAGTTTACTCAGGCTATAGGCTAAATCAATAACACTTATGTTCTTGTCGATGAGCCGTCTACCAGCGATTGAAAATCTGCACCGCAAGCCCTATCCAAGTGATTTAAGCGATGCCGAATGGTTAATCCTCAAGCCTCTTCTACCAAAACCCAAAGGATTTGGGCATCCTATAGAAGTAGATTTACGAGAAATTCTCAATGCGATTTTCTACGTACAACGAACTGGATGTCAATGGAAAATGTTACCTCATGACCTTCCACCGTACACAACAGTGTACGGATACTTTCAAAAATGGCAACGCAAAGGCATCTGGCAGAAAGTTCACGACCAAGTACGTCATCAACTGCGACAAGATTTAGGGCGAGATGAACACTCTACTGTGGCGATCGCAGACTCTCAGTCGGTGAAGACCACGGAAAAAAAGGAGCCAGTGCGTTGGGCGGCTTCGCCGACTTGAAGCAACTGGCGTGGGAGGTCTACGGTTTTGATGGTGGTAAAAAGGTTAAAGGGCGTAAGCGCCATATAGTTGTAGATTCTCAAGGTTTGTTGATCGGTGTTTTAGTGACCGAAGCCAATGCCTCGGAGCGTTTAGGAGCTGTAATTGTCCTAGACGAAGCTATTGAGGAATTGTCCAAATTAGAAGTTGTTTGGGTAGATCAGGGCTATTCGGGCGATAACTTTGCTCAAGCCGTTAAACAAGTTTGTGGACAACAGGTTCGAGTCGAGGTGATTCAAAGGAACTCGAAAACATTTGAGCGACTGCCGAAACGATGGATTGTAGAACGTACATTCGGCTGGCTCAATCGATTTCGGCGTTTGAGTAAGGATTATGAATTATATACAGAGTTAAGTGAAGCTATGATTTATGGTTCATTAATTCGTTTAATGATAAAACGAATGGTATCTTAAGCTTTTGTTTACGAATCAGCTCTTAATTTATGCTACATAGACCTATTCAAGGAGATGCAACATCTATCTCTTCTAAATTCTTCGCTTTATTAATAGGGATTGATTTATATCTACCAAACACATTGCCATCGGGTTCTTCCTACAATAGCCTTGAGGGGTGCGTGCGCGATATTAACCATGTTGCATCTTTCTTACAAAATACGCTGCAAGTTCCTCAAGCACAGATTTTTAAATTAACGGCTTCTAACTTTGATGGTTTCAACGAGCTAAAAGAACCTGCAAATCAGTTACCAACCTATGAAAATATCGTCGCCAAATTTCAGGAACTTACTGATTTAGCTCAACCTCAAGACCAAGTATACATTCACTACTCTGGTCATGGTGGACGTGCAGTAACAATTTATCCAGAACTTAAGGGAAACTCCGGTGTAGATGAAGCACTTGTTCCTATGAATATTGGCAATTCAGAAGCTCGCTATATTCGCGATTTGGAAATAGCAAAACTTCTACAAAATATGGTGGATAAGGGGTTAGTTGTCACAGTGGTGCTAGATAGCTGCCATTCTGGAGGAGCAACAAGAGGAGGAGTAAATGACTCTGGTATTCGCGGTTTGAATAAGAACGTTGTAGATACAACGCCACGTTCTCAAGTAAGCCTGATAGCGTCGGCTGAGGAGTTGATGCAAAACTGGCTCACGTTAACACAGGGACAACAAAAAACTCGCAATGTTACCGTCACGAGCGGTTGGTTGCCTGAACCTAAAGGTTATGTTTTATTGGCTGCTTGCCGGGATAATGAGTATGCCTATGAATATGCTTTCAATGGCACAGAACGTAACGGCGCACTGACCTATTGGCTACTAGACTCTCTGCAAAAGCTGGGAGGTGAAGTTACTTATAAAGTACTCTATGACCGCATTCTTGCTAAGGTAAACAGTCAGTTTGAACGACAAACACCCATGTTGCAAGGCGAGGGGCATCGTATTGTCTTCAGCGGTCAATCTATCACTTCCCAGTCTGCTGTCATCGTTAAGCAAGTAGATGTAGCCAAAAATCGGGTGCTGTTGCAAGCAGGCGCTGCACAAGGTTTATGTCAGGGCGCAGAGTTTGCTGTCTATAAATTGGGCACAACTGATTTTACTCAGATTCATCAGCGAGTTGCACTAGTAAAGATTGTAGAAGTGCGTGCAGAAGCATCGTGGGCTGAGATGACAAAACTTCTGGTTGAAGATCATGCTCAAGGTACAATTCGTTCAATTGTTCAGCCTCCGAAAACTCTGAGTGCAGGAATTATTCAAGATGGCGCTCCCGCCTTATTGCTGTCTCCGGGTGTTAAGCTTGTTCGTAAGATACGCCTGTTACCTGCCGCAGAAAATCAACTATCTCCAGATATAGATGTGACAGTTGCGTTGACAGCGCTCAAAATTACTAAGGAAACTGTACAGGGTAATGCCTGGTTAGAATTTTTGTCTTTTGATGAACTGAGTGATGAACCTGTTAGCTATCAGGTGTCTGTGAATGGACAAGGTGAGTATGAAATCCTTGATGCAGGTGGGGAATTAATTAATTTGCGACCCTCGTTAAAAATAGGTGCGCCCAATGCTGCCAGTAGTGTAGTCGATCGCTTGGTACATCTGTCAAAATATCAAGCAACTTTACAGCTTGATAATAACGACTGGTTATCCTCTTTAGTAGGAAAACTGCAAGTTGAATTATGCCAACCTGGAGAAAATCGTAGTGAATTATTACCTTTTAATCTGAATGGCAACCTTCCCATCCTCAATGTTGATGAATATGCAGTCTTACGTATCCGTAATCGCTCCTCTCAAGTTCTCAATATTACTGTAATGGCAATTCAGCCTGATTGGAGTATCTGCCAGCTACACCCAGAGGGTGCAGCTTATTTTGAACCCCTAGACCCAAAACAGGAGAAATTAGTCCGCATACATACAAATCTTCCAGAGGGATATCAAGAAGGTGTGGATGTTCTCAAGGTTTTTGCAACTGTTGGTGCAACTAATTTTCGCATTTTAGAACTACCAGCATTAGATAAACCTCGTAAGGGAATACAGGTAAACAGAGCAACTAACCCTCTGGAAGAATTATTCGCGGCTGTTGCTGGTGAGCAACCCCCAAGCAGAAATATTAGCGTTGCGGCTTATTTGAGTGATAAATGGACAACGGAACAGGTGCAACTGGTTGTGAAACGCTTGTAGAACCTCATTCAACCTTACTCTTATCCGGCGATTCTGGTTTTCTGCCTGCGTTACGCACATTCATGATTTTGCCGAGTAAATCAAACCAAAAAGGCGCACCCATTGCGATCGCAATTCCAGTTAACATCCAGCCAGTGAGCATTGTCAAGAAATTGAAAATAGGTAATCCCTGTATTTGCAGAGTTTGCCAACCCAGTTGTTCTTTTAAATGTCCTTCAGTCCAACCAATCGGCAAAGTGACATCATTCAAAATCTGATTGGGGTCTATACTATCTAAGTCTGAATTACTAGATTTCTGCGGTGCTACTTCTGCTGCTCTATAAATAAGTGCTTCTCGCAATACCGTATCTTTTGACAGACGGCTGATGATATGAAATGTATCTGCATTCGCACTTAAAGCCAGTCCAAACCCAAGCAAAAGTGCTACTCCTTTGGCGTTGCGTTTATAAACCCCTGATGCTCTCGCCATTGAGCTATCAAAGGCGTTTTCGATTTCTCGTCTCAATGTCAAAATCCCTTCTTCTGTAGATTCAATTCTTGCCTGGGCACGCTTGGATAAAACGGCAATATTTTCTACAACTGAGTCGGGTAAGCTATCAATTAAATTTTGAAATCCTTTGTGAGTTTCGCTGTCTTTATCTTTAATTGCTTCGCTAATTTCTGTGTAAACTGCACTACCTCTCTTGACTGATTCGACAACTTCATTCAAATTAGGCCGTAACCCTCCCAATAAAATCGCCTGTTCAATGTCATCAAAAACATCTTGTCTGATAAATTTTAATTGCCGCAAGGTTTTTTCCAGTAAATCAGATTGGGGCATAGATGTTTGGAAAATATCTAAATATCTATCTAAACTTTCTGACATGCGTTTAATACTGGTATTCAAACTGGCTTTTTTTTGATTAAAATTCCAAGTTATTTGTTCAAAATCAGCGCGAAGTTCCGCAAATTCCTGGAAAAGGGTATTAAAGAATGTTGTAAAGTATTCATCATAATTTGTTTGTTCCTGCAATTTAAGCAAAATATTTTCGATTTCAGTTAAGCGTTCATTCTTAAACTTTTCTAGTCTGACTTCAGATAGCTTCTGCACCAATGCAGGAAGTTGTAATGTTTCCATGAGAGTCGTAGCAAAAATATCCGCTGGGATATAAGAAGGGGCACTATGCTTTTTTTCTCCAAAAGCAGTTTCTTTTTGATCAACTCTCGATAGTGCCGTTTTTAAGGAACGATATAATGAGCCTATAGCCCAAGTTAATTTTCGCGGTAAAGTTACAAAAAATCCTTTAGCTTCTTGGTTAATATTTCTTACCAGAGGATTAGAGTAAATTTTATTTGCTAGCTCGAGTACCCTAGTTTCTTCTGAGTGTTCAGCATCACCAGCTAAAAGAATTTCAATAGATTTTTTTAAGTGTTCTGCACGCCATTGAAACACTGTGGCAATCAGTTCCTGAATTTCGGAGGCTAGCAAACTAAAAATTAAGTAGATAAAAATCAAACCTAGCGCTACATCTAAAATCAAAGGTAGGTTCATTACTATATCTCCAATGGGTAATTAATGATTTTTTTGCTTGTAATATTTGTATCATTTAACCGCATAAATACTTGTTAAATAAGTTGAAAATAACTAAAATAAATTTTTCAAAAATTAGCACTAATTAGAAAAAATTGAGTTAATGTTGGAAACTAGCAATTGCTAACAACACAGTTTGTAACTGGGTGGCAACATTGGAGATTCGCTCTGGTCTCTACGGAATCAAACCAGCAAGTAAAATGATGATCATAGAATATGCAAGAAGGAAGCTTTATTTGGGGTCATCTAGAAAAACAGCATCGCACGGCTGAAAAATGGATTGATGGGGTATGGCTAATAATGCTGCTTGTGGCAGCAGTGTTATTATTTAGCATCAATCTAGGAGGGTTGCCGCTGCGAGACTGGGATGAAGGCACTGTCGCACAAATCGCCCGTGAGATTTGGCGTGCCCCAGAAGGTTCTATGCGTTGGCTTTACCCAACGCTAGGAGGTGAACCTTATCACAATAAGCCGCCCCTGATGCATTTGCTAATTGCTTGGGTTTATGCTTTAAAAGGCGTGAATGAATGGACAACACGCTTACCTGGAGCAGTTTTAACAGCAGCTTCTGTGCCTTTGCTGTATTGCATTGGCCGAGAAATATTTCGCCAACGTTGGGCGGCTGTTTATAGCGCCTTAATTTACCTGACAATGCTACCTGTGGTACGTCATGGGCGCATGGCGATGTTAGACGGGGCGGTGGTCAGTTTTTTGATGGTGATGATGTTGTGTGTCTTGCGATCGCGTCGAGATTTACGTTATTGTCTTGGTGTTGGCATCGGTTTTGGTTTAATTTGCCTGACTCAAGGTTTAGTAGGTGGATTGTTAGGTGCGATCGCAATCATATTTCTATTTTGGGATACACCACGACTACTCACTAGTTATTATTTTTGGATCGCAATCTGCATCGGCATTTTACCAGTGGCTGGTTGGTATGGTGCCCAACTGTTGCATTATGGTTACAGTTTCGCGGAAGTTGGGCTAATCAATCAATCACTAAATCGCATTGGTACAGTTATCCCAAGAAATTCTCAGCCACCTTGGTATTATGTCATCGAAATTCTCAAATACACATGGCCTTGGCTAGTCTTTTTACCACAGACAATCGCTTTAACCTGGGAAAACCGCAACCTCAGCTGGGCAAAACTGATTATGGTGTGGAGTGGTGTTTATTTACTGGTAATTTCCCTCATCGGCACCAAATTTTCTGGGTATCTAATTCCGATTTATCCCAGTCTAGCTTTAGCTTTTGGTATCCAACTTACAGAGACTGAAAATTTACCCTTGTTATCAGCTTATCCCCGTACTTGGGTAGCTGGTTTTGCCATCTTGGCTGTGGTTGCTTCCGCTGGCAGTATTTATTTCAGTTGGGGTACAGCACCAAAAACAGACTTAAATCTGATTTTTGCTGCCGCAGCTTTAACAATGACTTTAGCCGCAATTTTGGCTGAACGAGGCGATGGGCAATTTCTCAAGATTTTGTTTTGGGGAAGTTATATTTCGCTAATGTTGTTGATGAAATCTAACTACTGGGTTTGGGAGTTATGGGAAGCGTATCCAGTTAAACCAGTTGCCGCGATGATAGTGCGAGCAAATCCAGCCGTAAAAAAGATTTACACATCTTTTCCTCAGCATCGACCTTCACTAGATTTTTATAGCGATCGCACCATCATCCCCGCATCCACTGGCGAACTACAATATTATTGGCACTACAGCGGGCAACCCTACTTTTTACTGAATGCATCTGATTTCCACAGTCTCCAACTAGAATCGATGAAGCTAGTAGACCAAGCTGAAGGTTGGAAATTGATTACAAAAGATACCAACCGTTTGTAACTGACACAGAGGCACGGTGAGACAGCGAGTAAAGGAGGGTTTCTAACGCCAGTCGCTCATGGGGGAAACCCGCCCACGGGGGTGGCTCCCCAAGACCGCGCTGGCTCCTTTGCAGCGTCAAGCCTACGGCATAGCTTCGCAAAGAGCGACGTTCGCGCAGCGTCTTTGTCAGGAGAAGGGGAACGCAGGGATGCACAGATTTTAATGATAAGTGATTAGTCGGGCATGATTTGACCGAAGAAGTAGAGGGCAGGGGACACTCTTATGGGTAGGTTTTTTAGATTTCGCGTTTTGGTTGACGCGCTTACGCGCTTACGCGGTGAGACAGCGAGTAAAGGAGGGTTTCCCTCCGCAGGCGACTGCGTTAGCGAGCTTGCGAGCGTCACCCGAAGGGGGACGCAAAGAAAGATTTCGGAACGAAAAAATAGGTTTTTTCAGACTGAATATGAAAAACCTACCCTTGAAAGGGCAGGGGACAGGGGAAAGAATTGTAGACCACTTTTAGATTTCGCTAATTACCATTAAGCTAATAATCATTCAAATTGCATCCCCGCGTCTCCCCTTAAGCGCGTCCTCCGAAGTTTGCTCAACGGGGGGAACCCCCGCACGCAACTTCTCTCCGCGTCTTTCTGAGGCAAAGGATTATGCAAGTTAAAGGCAGATTAGCTTACCCAATCCCTAATCCCCAGTCCCTTTTGCTTAATATTTTGTAACTTAGAAAATAGCGATCGCTCTTGCCTTTGAAGGATGAAATCACCTCAGTACCATAGGAGCGATCGCACTCAAATATCTAAACATTTATTACTGAAGGCTGAAGGCAAATAGTTGCTCAAGGTTTATTTTGGAAACAGAGGATGAATCTAAACAAAGCCTAGATAGCAAGCAGAATTCGTTGAAAATACTTGATGTTGATGAGAAGGGGAAACAAAGTTAACTAGTATTGATTTAGTAGTGAATGCGTTCGCCCTTGACGTTGCAAGGCGATCGTTATTTTCTTT
This sequence comes from Desmonostoc vinosum, assembly GCF_059505385.1. Classification (NCBI taxonomy): domain Bacteria; kingdom Bacillati; phylum Cyanobacteriota; class Cyanophyceae; order Nostocales; family Nostocaceae; genus Desmonostoc; species Desmonostoc vinosum. The sequence goes on along the minus strand of NZ_JCACKM010000096.1, from coordinate 16,254 downwards.
ACAATTCTTTATTTAATAATTTCATTTTTAATATAAAAATGTTTTTAGTCATCATTTATGATTGTTACTCTCTTTACAGTTCTTAAATATTGACTGTTTTAAGTAAAGTTTATTGTCTTTTAATTGGAATGACCACTATACGGCTGTTAGGCTTTTAACTAAGCAAAGCAATCTTTGATCTGACATTTCACACTCTTGATTGCTTTACTAAAGTTTAGCAATATATAGCGCTAGCATTAATTTTTATAGAGATTCAGTTAGCTTAATTAAGACTTTAGAAAGAGATTTATATCAATCAATTAACTACACAAATTCAGCAAGCCGAGTTCCCGAATCAGATGATGAATCATTACTCTATTAAATGGATTGAAGCATGGTGTCAAGAAAATGGCTGGACAGATTTATTTGTTGAGCGGCGTAACAACTATTGGGCTTTTCCTCCGGGAGGAGTAATGCCTGAACCGATTCCAGTTAACGTTCTCAGAACAATTAAAGCTGAGAATGGATTAACTGTTGAAGAAAGGTTATGGTCGATGTCAGCCGTAATTGGAACCATCCTAGCTGTTCTTTCTGCTTTCTGGCTTCAATCTCCAATGCCGTTAGTTTTTGCTTTTGCTTTTAATGCAGTTACGGTAGCTCAATTTGAACTTGAAGATGCCTAAATTATGCTTTTAGGCACTATTTAAAAACTGCTCTTGTTTGTGACTTTCAGCAAGAGCAGTTTTTAATTGACCTACTCCCTACCTACGCAAATAATTTCATGAATCAAGTCAGATTCCTATATGTTTTGGGTTATTGATGGGCGATACTGGATTTGAACCAGTGACCCCATCCGTGTGAAGGATGTGCGCTACCACTGTGCTAATCGCCCAAGGTTAATTAATATATCATGCCTAACAAGGAACCACAATCAAAATTAGATTAATTACGAATTACGTTAGCGCAGCGTTAGCGGTAGCGCAGCGTTAGCGAGGTACGAGCGTCCGAAGGAGCGTCATTACGAATTACGAATTACGAATTACGAATTACGAATTACGAATTACGAATTACGAATTATTTAATCTCCTTGAGGATAATCATCCCAGAGAGTTGTTATTTCTCGTAAACTCTGGTGATTGCCGTTACCTAAAATTAAATGGTCTAATAAGGGAATACCTAAAAACTGTGATCCTGCTAATAACTGGCGTGTCAATTCTATATCTTCCTGACTAGGTTCAATGTTACCAGAGGGATGATTATGAGCAACTATTGCCCGCGTTGCACCTTGACGGAGAATTTCTCGAAAAATTTCTCGTGGAGAAGCTAAAGTTTCGGTTGCTGTGCCAATGGTAATTACTTGTGTACCTAGCAAGCGATTTTTGACATCCAATAGCAACACAGCAAAACGTTCTTGAGTTTGCCACATTAAATCTTGACTGAAAGCAGCAGCAGCAGTAATTGGGCTATCAATTAGTGTTCTGTCTAGGGGACGAGATTGAAAGGCGCGTTTTCCCAATTCAATTGCGGCTAGGATAGTTGTCGCTTTCGCTGGGCCAATACCAGGAATTTGCATTAACTCTGCCGGGGTGACTTCTCGTAGAACTGCCAAAGGGTCACGCTGATGTTTGCTCAATTCACTGAGGATATATTGTCCCAAACCTACAGCAGACAGTTTTCCCGGCCCTTGACCAGTACCTAGAAGAATTGCTATCAACTCGGCCGTCGCTAATATTTTGGGGCCATGATTCATTAATCGCTCACGCGGACGCTCATTTGTAGGAATGTCGGCAATTCTGAGGCAATAGGACATATAACTAAGAGAATAGTCGCCGTAGTTGAAACTATCTTTAGTTATCCCTTGTTTGCTCTCTCAATTATCCTGATCTGACAAAATCTTTAATCTTTGCAGATTTTCTTTTTTGGCACATCTTACCTTCACAGTAATCAGAGTAACCAGCAAAAATAATAAAGTGCTTTTTTATACAATATTTGCACGCAATTAGTGAATATTAAAAAACCAGTAGTTCATCTCATTAAATTTGAGTGGTTAACGGTGATTTAGATCCCCGACTTTTGGAAAAAGTCGAGGATCTCGTATTACCCTGCAAAATTAATGGGACAGACCACTAGCTTCCCAATTGTCTCAAGCGTTCATACCTAGCAAAAATATCATTTGTGATCTTAGCTGCTGTTGGATTATGGCTTGCTAGACACAAAGCATAAAGTACTGAATTGGTTGAGTTTTTCATCAGAACTGGTTTACTAACATGCGGAAAAAGCGATCGCAATTGCTGTGCATATAAGCTTGCTAACCATTCAGATCTGATAGTTTCACGACTTAAAGCAGGCTCTTGATCTGCAAATAAACTTAGTTGAACAGGTGGTTGGTATATCTGATCAATCCAATTAGTGCTACCCATCACCTTGCTCAATTGTTCTATTATTTCTGACTCTGGAGGTTGATCTCTAGGAAGCAGACGAGTAACCCCCATTAAGGAGAAATTAATGAAGATATCACAAGTTTTGGTGTTTGCCAATTCCTTTACAGTTTCCCAATCAATTTGTAATCCATAAGGATCTAAAAAGACAAATGCTCGTGTTTTTGAAGTGTAAGGAATTCGCGGAACTATTTCGTCACACAAAACTTTGTTAGAGTTTCCCTGACGTATCTCAATTGCACAATCTGGGAACTCTTGACGAAGTTCTTGTACACGCTCTATACGTCGTGGTGAAATATCTATAAACCAGTAAGCATCGAATTTGGGTTCTGTTTGTAAAGCACGTAAAGGAGAACCATCAATATATCGCTGCTCATCTTCTTTAGCTCTCGGTCTAATAGATCCAGCAAAAGCATCAACGTAATAATAAGCTCTAAGCCAACTTTTTTTCTGCTCATTCATAATCACAGAGTAAGCCTTGAGATATTTTGCTAATAGGTCTAACTTTTCTTCAGACCAACGTCCGATGATGTCTTCACCCTCATTCCCAAGCCGACTCATTATCAACTCTCTATTATTTAGTAGAAATTACATACCTTTGTTGTAACTCATGTAACTTCGGCTGCCCAGGAAATCTTTTCTGCCATTTAATTATATGCTCTTGCCAAGCTGTTGGCATTTCTTCCCAAGTGCGTCCATCTAAGGTTCTGCCACCAGCTTTTGAATATTTCCCTCCCCACTGTTTGAAGAAGAAGGCAACCTCTGCTTCTCGTGTTTGCTGCAAAATCTCGCGAACCCATTCTGGTTTTACAGGTCTATAGTTATATCCAGACTCACCACCTGCAATGACCCAATGAATATTTTGCAAATCTAAACTCAGCGAACCTAGCAAAGGTTCACATGAAAGAAAACGAACTATTGCTGGTACTTGTCGCAAAGCATCTACTCTACTGGTATATCGTTGGCTTTCTACTGATACACCTATCCAGATATTTTCATACCATTCCAGTTGAGAAGCCAAATCTATTAAACGTTGATCTCGCTTTGTCAATATCTGATAAACGTGCCAGGGAGTTTCTCGCATAACGCTAAAAATCTCTTTTATGAAGTCAAGTGGCACATCTTCATGAAAAAGGTCACTCATTGAGTTAACAAAAATGCGACTGGGAGTACGCCATCGCTTTGGTTGTTCTAATCGTTCTGGATGTAGCGTTAACTTAAAGCCTTTGGGAAAATTTTGAGGGAAACGTTCAGTGAGTGCTTCAGCGTAGCAATGGCGACAACCCGGACTTACTTTGTCACAACCAGTAGTGGGATTCCAAGTTTTATCTGTCCATTCAATACCAGTTTGAGTGCTTGACATTCCGGTAATGTATACCTTTTCGGGCTAGTCGTAACAATAGTATAGTACAAAAGATCTATATGTACCTGAGTTTATATGTCATGTTGATTTGAAAGTTATCTGAACACTACTGATAGCCTTGTGTCGCCTTCAGCATATGATAGGTGATGATCAACTGGGTGAGGGCGAGAGGGTAACTTTGGAGGATTTCGCCAGTTGTACCAGCAACTTTGCCTAATTCTGGGTTACTTTCGCGATCGCAAATATTTTTTAAGTAGGGCATATCAGAACACATAATATGCTCTAGCTTATTTACCTGGTCTAGGGTAGCATGACCGTCCACTTCTAAGACATCCACGGGTTTACCCATATCTCGGTCTAATCCCAGACGAATCGCTGATTCAAAACTACCATTGTCGGAGCGGAAAATCTGAGTAAAATCTGGGTGGGGAATTGTCGGCCGCAGTACCAGACGGACATTTAAATGTCCGTTAGTTTCATCTATTTGACCATTGGGGGGATAGAAACTCACCACTATATCTGACCATTGTCGCTGCGGACGGATAAATTGCTCTGAGTCTGGTTCGCGTTTTTCTAGTTCTACTAGTACCTGTTCTTCGGTATAACCCCGCTTTTGTGTATCGCGTTTCACTTTCCACTTAGCGCGTAGGGGTTCTGGTGGGGCGAGGTAAACCTTAACGTCATAGGAGTCACGAGCGCCACGGGTAGAATAACCGAGTAATCCCTCAATAATGACGAATTTGTTGGGCTTGATGTACTGGGGCGGATCGAATGTACCAGTTTTATGGCTGTAAACTGGTTTGAGAATAGGCTGTCCTGTGCGTAGCAGCGATAAGTGCTGCTGCATAATATCTAAATGATTGCAGTCGGGGTGGAGAGCAGTGATACCAATTTCCGCACGTTGTTGGCGATCGTAACGATGGTAATCATCTGTGCAGATGAGCGTAACATTTTCTGGGCCAAGTACCTGGGCAATTCCCTTAGTCAGTGTTGTTTTTCCAGCTGCGCTGTCGCCGACAATCCCAAGAATTATTGGACGGCTCATCATACCCCCCTGACGTGAGTAAGTCTAGTAATCAATTTTTTAGACAATATTTTTAATTCTAGAGGGGATTAGCTGAGTAACTCAAGCAAGTACTTGGTCTGCAACATCTCTACACATAGAACATCTGTATGCTGAGTAGGGAGTGGGGAGTCAAGAAAACTACTCAGTATGTGTATACTTGATTAGAGCAAGCTACGCATGGCGTCCCACAGGTAAGGATGGGCTGTTTCTTAACTCGGAACTTAGTACTCGCAACTCAGTACTCTTAATGCATCCTTGGGAAATATACTTTTTCAGTAGCCCCTTTAAACAGCTTCTTGTTGATGCAGTTTATCGATATTCTGCTCCCAATTCTGCCCATCAAAAGGTACTATCTCGAAATTAGATACCACATTATTATCTAAACAGCGGATATTAACATCAATACAATCTGGATGACTGCGTGGGATATAAAAAGAGTGAATTCCACAAACGCGGCAAAATTTATGTTGGGCAATACCTGTGTTAAATGTGTAGGTTGTTAACATATCTCCACCTTGTAACAAGGTGAATTGCTCTTGAGGCACAATTAAATGGAGAAAGCCCTTTTTGTTGCAAATCGAGCAGTTACAATCATCGGCTTTGTGTTTATCAACTACTACTTGAAACCGCACTGCACCACAGTGGCATCCACCATTATAGACAACTAGTTCATGAAGATTTAATGTCATATGAATTTATTTAACGTGGCTCTAGTTTAGAAACTCGCTGTTCTAATTTATTGACTTGTTGTTTTAATTCCACCACTAAAGTTGCTAAGTTGTCAAACATGCGATCGCGTTCTTGCTGTGATAGATTGCGTCCACTTTGTCGCGGTGTCAGTGTTGTTCTTGGGGATGAAGAACGGCGATTTGGATATTGGGATTCTATCTGATTTAACCGCAACTCTATACGATTCAAGTCCACTTCTAAATTATTGATGCGAGAATCTACTCGTTGCGACAACGCTGTTTTTGGAAATAACCCAATTGAAATAATTATTACTAGCATCCCAGCTAGTAATAGCATCCTAATTTTTTTCATATGGACTTCTTTTATCAATCTTGTTTTACCGGGCTTCGCTAACACGCAGAAGCGCACAGAAAGAGTTAAAAATAGGGACTTTTATAAGAGGTGCAAGAGGTCTATTACACAAAAAACTATAAAATATCTCTCTCGCATTCCCTATTCCCCATTCACCAAAATTTATCCAGGTTGTAAGTTATAAAATAACCTCTGCCAATCGGTAGAGTTAACAATATTTTCTCCCTCTTTTACCTCAAATGTCACATTAGATGCTCTTTTTTGTTTTAGCGCTTGTATACAGAGTTCTGCTACATCCTCGCGGCTAATTTTGCCTCTGATATTATCACCTTGCTCAAAGACTAATTCTTTGCTGCCTGCTTCTTCAGTTAAAGCGCAAGGTCTAATAATTGTGTAAGGAATACCACTTGATCTTAAACTATCTTCTCCCTTCAGTTTCCATGTCAAAATACCTCCTAATTGGTCATTTAATCTCACTGCTGGTGGTTCTTCATCTAAATTAATCCCTGGTCGTCCGGGACGAGTTACACCTGCTGAACTGACAAGGACAAACTGTGGTAAATTTACCCCGCCATACGCTTTAACTGTTTCTACTTGTAAAGCAAAATTACCAGGAGAAAAGTGAGGATTTAAGGCGTTATCATATTCAAATTTGCTCAACATTAATTGAAATGAGCGAATTTTACTAGAATCAATCTTAGGAGCATCTTTGACAGTTTTGGCTCGAAATACAGGAGTTAAATCTGTGAAGGGAACGCGTACATTGATCCAGGTGTCTGCTACTGTATCGAAAGAATAACTATAACCAACTCCATCCCATTGTGATTCTGTGCGGAGAAAGATTTTATAGCGCTTACCATCGCCTTTAAGACGTAATTCTACACCTTCATAGCCAGATAAGTTGAATGGTGGGTCAAAATTCTTAGTTCTGATAGAAGCAAATCCACCAGAGTTGGCTGTGGAAACATTACCAGCAAATAAAGCTGTATTTTCTACTAGTTGGATATTACTAGCACTCACGCCACCCATCACAACATCATCTAAAGCTCCCCAGATATTTTTTAATTCTACAGATGGATTTTTAAAATCAAATATTAGTTTTTCATCAGCTTTTGGTAGATATTTTGTTGCTGCTTCTACCAAATTTTTCACACCCTGATATTCTACATTTTCTGGGGTATCGCCGACTATTTCGGGTTGATAAAATTTGACTCCTTGGTAATATTTAGCTCTATCTGCTGTGTCTCCTTCAACAGGTTGTACGCGCACTGCTGTACAACAAATTACAGCTTGAATATTAGCCATAACTACAGAATTAAGAGTTTCTGGTTTCGTGATATCCGCAACAACTAAGTCAACATTATTACCCAAAATTGACCGTGCTTTGTCAATATTTCGCACCAGTGCCCGAACTTTGTAACCCTGTTCTAGTAATCGCTGCACCACTCGTTTACCAACACCACCTGTCGCACCTGCTACTAAGATTACAGCCATATTTCTTCCTCCATTGGGTATATTTCGATCATCTATAGGACGACCTTGAATTAATTGTTGTACCCAGTTCAAAAAAGGAATTACCTCAAAGTAAGTCAAGGTTTCGATAAACCTGCCTAAGTCCCATTGAGAACGATTTTTGTCATTCACGATCGCGTCCTCACTACTTCCTTTAGTCTAACTTATCGCAGGGAACAGGGTTGAAGTTTTTTCTTTAGGAAAAATAATGCAGGTTTAAAACCCCGCCTATTGTGGGCAGCTGACTTATTATTGTTTTCTGTGATCTTTCATTCGCAATCTCATTGTTTCAGCAGTGTAAAAAACGGCAGACGCTGCCAATATTATTAAACTAAATTGTGGCAGATCATCTAAATATTTACCGTTCAACAATAGGTTAATTCCAGCTATAAGAAACGCAGCGATTACCAAAATATCCTGACGCTTAAAAAGCTGAGGACGCACAAAAGGCAAAACACATAAAGCTATTGCTGCAATTATTAAGATATTACCAACAAGTATGGTTGAGTTTTTCATTATTCAAATAGTAATTAATATCCTTGCCCAAAAGAGCATCATCTTAAATATCTAAACAAAACTAATTACACACCTTATTTTCCTATTCCCACTTACCTCATACCTCGTAAGCGGATACATTCTGCTGCTGAGAAAAGACCTACTCCTGCGAGTAAGAATTGACTAAGTTGGATTTCTGGCTTCACATACTGGTTTTGAAATAAGAGTAAAATACCACAGATACAAAACATCACAGCAAAAATAGCATCATAATCTCGTGCCACATTAGAGTACCAAGAACGCAGAAAAAATAAACCTGCTCCGAAAGTGACTAAACCAACACCTAGTAAAATTATCCAAGTAGTTGATTTAAAGAAAAATAATCCAGCTGCGCCAATAAATGGAATGAATCTAATCACAGCTAACGCTTTGTTGAGAGAAGACAGTGATGTAGGTGGTGGGGAAAAGTCTAATGGTTGAGAAACAGATGATGTTGACTGCGTAGCGAAAGCACTACCCATCGGCGGAATTGATGGTTGAGTTGTGGGGAAGGGGTTGAGTAATTCTTGGAGATCTTGTAAAACTTCTGTAGTAGATTGATAGCGATCGCGGTGGTGATAACGCACCATTTTTTCTATAATTGCCGCTAATCGTGGGGAAATCTGGACTTGATTTTGCCATACCAATTCGCCAGTCTGAGGATTTTCTTCTAATTGCGTGGGTAACACTCCTGTTAATATTTGGATGGCAATCATTCCTAACGCGTAAATATCGCTATTTTGGCGTGGTTTACCTTGTGCCTGTTCCGCTGGCATATAGCCGGGAGTACCAATAGCAACTGTTGCTACCTGACTAGGAGATGATGCTACTTGCGTTTGCATTTGTTTAACCGCACCAAAATCAATCAGCACTAATTTGCCATCAGCGTCTCGTCTAATCAGATTATCAGGTTTAATATCACGATGAATTGCCCCATATTGGTGAACAAAAACCAAAACATTTAAAATATCCTGTAGCATTTGAATGATTTGGTTTTCACTCCAGCGTTGATTAACTCGCATTTCGGCGCTAAGTGGATGCCCAACAATCAACTCTTGTACTAAGCAAAATTCTTGATTTTCTTCAAAATAAGCTAACAGACGAGGAATTTGGTCGTGGTTGCCCAATTGTTCTAAAATTTCTGCTTCACTATTAAATAGGCGTCGGGCAACTTGTAAATAGTATGGTTCAGAAATCGCAGGTTTGAGTAATTTAAGAACACACTTCGGGTTTCCGGGACGGCGGGTATCTTCGGCAATGTATGTTTCTCCAAATCCTCCCGCACTCAAAACTTGGATAACTTTGTAACGTCCATCTAATAGCTTTCCTAGCATGGTGTGGCTAATGCAAGTGTTTTTGTACATCTTGCTACATGATAACGGAACAGTTGCTGACATCTGTCTTGAAAATGGGGAGTAGGGAGTAGGGAGTGGGGAGTGGGGAGTGGGGAACAGAGAAACAAAATATGTAATTAATTTTGTTTAGCTACTTATGTGGCTGTTCATGCAAGAATTGTGGTGTCGTTTGGTCATTAGTTATGTGTCATCCAAAAGATGACTCAATTGACACTCCCCGCAGCTATTGCCGAGGGGATTCTAATTTCATCCTAGTTACTTGCTCTACCAGGTTTTCACCAAGCAAAATAGCTATCTGCACGGCGCACCAATCTAACGCGTTTAATTGATTTAACAGAATAGGTTTGAATATCCCATTTTCCCAACAATTTTAACTCTCCAATACCTTTTTTATCAGTAATGGTAATGCGTCTTTTTATTGGGTTTAGTTTCCATCCTGATGTCTTGTATTCAACAGAACGGTTGTCATGTTGAAATCTTGGATATCCTGTCTTGGAAAATCGCTCCACTTGGGGAGCCACCCCTTTGGACGGGTTCCCCGGCTTGAAGGGAGTGGCGTGAAACCCCAAGACCGCGTTTTCCGCTTTCTTGCCCAATACTTTTTTCTTACAATTTTCGTAAAACCTTGATATTGCTAACCATGCTCTTTCGGCTGATGATTGTACTGCCATAGAATTGAGGTTAGCCACAAATTTAAATTCATTGCGTAGTTCTGTTGAATATTTGTTAAGCGCAAATCTATCAATTTTCATTTCTTTCGGCGCATCCATCCAATATCTCAAACACTTATTTCTAATGAATTGAGTGGTTTTGATGGCTTCCTCAATAGCTAAATATTGAAGTTTTTTGGCTTTAACTTTGTACTCTAGAACTAACAACTTGACTCACCCTCTTGCTTATGCTTATACTATACCTAGTATAGGTGAATATTCTAAGTATGTCAACAGGGAAAGGTAAGAAAAGAGTAAAAAATATACCTGTTTTGTATAATGAATCAAAAAAGAAAAGAGGTGTTATGCTCACAGATACAGCTTGGCATTCTGTTCAAGAATTAGCTGTAAAAAATAATGTCAGCGCTAGTGAATATTTAGAGACGATGATTAGAAAATATTGCGTCACTGAGGCGTAAACGCCTCTTGGCGGCTTTCATCCCTTGCCTGTTCGCCCTTGGCGTTCCCGAAGGGTAGTACGAAAAACGGGCGGCAGCTTATGTTCCTCCGCTTCCCCCCAAAACGTGCCTTCGCAGCGCGCCTGTTTCTCAAGGGTTTTCAGCTAGCCTTCCTTATAAGACTACGAAGTTAAATTCAAACCCAGTACCCAATCCCTAATCCCCAGTCCCTTTTACAATACTGAATTAATTGTTACTAAATAAATGGTTATTTACTTATGAGTCAAATTGAAAACGCTCAATCTGAGTACGAAAAGTTTACAGAAGGGTTTGAAAGTGTGATTATTAGTACTATTAGCGCTCAGGGAATTCCTAACGCTAGTTATGCTCCTTTTGTGATGGATGATGCCAAAAATATTTACATTTACGTCAGTGGTCTTTCAACTCACACTAAGAATATTCATGCTAATCCTCATGTGAATGTTTTGTTTATTGAGGATGAAGCTAAGAGTAAGCAAATTTTTGCCCGCCACCGTTTAAATTTTGACTGTACAGCAACCTTGATTGAGCGTGAAACTGACGTCTGGGTGAGAATTGTTGAGCAATTTCAAGACCGTTTTGGTCAAATTATCGAGATGTTACGGGGTTTAGAGGATTTTCGGATTTTTCAGCTAACTCCTAGTCAAGGGCGTTTTGTAGTTGGTTTTGGATCAGCTTATTATATTAGCGGCGATCGCCTCAATCAACTCGTGCAAATTACAGGCGATAATGCATGAGCAACCTCAATACTTGCTTATTGATGATTTGAGTACATAGACAGTCCCTTTGTATAGCTTACTTCCCGTCAAACAAATGTTTTGAATTTTTATTTTATGCTTCAGTTTCAACCACCTGGCTTTGGGCATAAAGTTATCCATACATCCTTGGGGGCAATGGTTTACTATACTCAAACTCATGCACCCTGGAAATTTGCTGATACTGAAGATTTACCTCCACTACTGTTTCTTCACAACTTTGGTGGTGGTGCATCTGCGTATGAATGGTCTAAAGTTTATCCAGCATTCGCTTCTAAGTATCGCATCTTAGCCCCAGACTTAATTGGTTGGGGAGAATCTGCTCATCCAGTGCGGGATTATCAAATTAGAGATTATCTCAGTACGATCGCAGAATTTATTACACAAACTTGTCACCAGCCTGTGATGGTGGTAGCCTCATCCTTAACAGGTGCTTTAGCTACGCGCTTAGCGATTGTTCAACCTGACCTATTTCAAGCACTATTTCTCGTCTGTCCCGCTGGGTTTGATGACTTTGGACAAGGTGTTGGGCGTAGACTGCCACTTTCTGTCATCAATACACCATTATTAGACCATTTAATTTACATTCTGGGTGCTGAAAATGAAATTGCAGTGCGAAACTTTTTACAAACTTTTCTGTTTGTCAAAGCAGAACGAGTATCTCAGGAAATGGTCGAGGCTTATTTAACCTCTGCACAACAACCCAACGCTAAATTTGCCGCTTTAGCATCTTTACGGGGCGACCTTTACTTTGATTTAAGCTTGTACATTCAGCAACTCAAAACTCCTACAGTCATCTTTTGGGGCGAAAAAGCACAATTTACCGACATTAAATTAGGCAGACGTTTGGCAAACTTAAACGTTGATATCATTCAAGATTTCTATGCGATCGCAGATACAGGAATACTACCTCATCTAGAAACACCAGAGGTATTTATTGGTCTATTGCAGCGGTATCTTTAGATACACGAGCTACTTACGGACTCCGCTTCGTTACGTCCGAGGTTTCTAACGCTTCACCTGCTGAACTTTCCTAAATCCTCCACAATTGTGTGTGGTTTTAGAAACAGTTTCAGCATCCACCTTTGAGATTTAAATCAGGCATTACTTCAACTTAATCAACTTGCAATATTTTTTTATCAGCATTTTATGTAGCCATCCTCATGAAATTATCACGACGCAAGTTTTTTACATTAGCAGGTGCGAGTGCTGCTAGTACTTTGCTCATGTCTCCTTTAGAAGCTCTTTATATTAAAAAAGCAAACGGGCAATCCGTGTTTGGTAAAGGATACGGAGAGCTTGTAAAAGATCCCAATGGTTTATTAGATTTACCACCAGGATTTCAATATCGGATTTTTTCTCAAACAAATGACCTGATGAACGATGGTACTTTAGTACCTGGTGGTCATGATGGGATGGCAGCTTTTCGTGGCCCTAGAAACACAGTTATCTTGGTTCGCAATCATGAACTTAGTCCGACCTCTGACACACAAGTTAGAGGGCCAAAACCTTACGATCCTGATTGCAAAGGTGGTACAACGTCATTGGTTGTTGGAGCTAACCGCCAACTAATCAAACATTTCACTTCCTTGAGTGGCACCTATCGTAACTGTGCAGGTGGATTAACGCCTTGGGGTTCATGGATTAGCTGTGAAGAGAATACTTCTACTCCAACTTCAGCTCCACTAGGCGACCCAAATTATGTATCGCAGTTCCACGGCTATAACTTTGAAGTTCCAGCAAGCGCAACTATGCCCGTTAAGCCAGAACCTTTAATAGCTATGGGACGGTTCAATCACGAAGCTGTTGCTGTAGACCCCAGAACCGGAATAGTCTATGAAACAGAAGATAGAGGAGACAGCCTCTTCTACCGTTTCATTCCCAAAGTACCTGGTAAGTTGAAAGCAGGAGGTACCCTAGAAGCCCTCAGAATTATTGGTCAGCCTCAAGCAAATACTGCTAGTGGTTTTGAATTACGAAAGCCGTTGAAAGTAGACTGGGTAAAAATTCCTCAACCAAACCCACTAGACGACGATAACGTTCGCTTCCAGGGTTTTGAGCTAGGTGCAGCTCAGTTTGTTCGTGGAGAGGGTATCTGGTACGGCGATGGTGAAATTTATTTTTGCTGTACGAGTGGTGGCGCTGAAGGGCTTGGTCAAGTTTGGCGCTACATTCCCAAAAAACAGACAATCGAATTATTTGTTGAGTCTACATCTGTAGACGAACTCGATAGCCCTGATAACATCGTCATCTCACCTTATGGCGATCTGATTCTTTGTGAAGATGGAGATGACCAACAGTTTTTGGTGGGTGTTACTCCTAGAGGAGAACTCTATCACTTTGCGCGTAACGCTTTGAATGACAATGAGTTTGCAGGGGCTTGCTTCTCACCCGACGGCAAGACTTTGTTCGTAAACATTCAAACTCCTGGTATTACTTTTGCAATCTGGGGGCCGTGGAAGAGATCAAAAGAAAGCTAGGGTAAGTCGAAGCCGCTTATTTTTCTTTTGCCTCCTTCTTCACAAATCCCTGATTTCATCAGAAAAATGGGTAGAAACCCCGTCCTTTGAAGACGGCTTTACATGGAATGTGGTAAAATGTGAAGCATGGAAAAAGCCTACCGCTACCGTTTTTACCCTTCCTCCGAGCAAGAACAAATATTGCGCCGGACAATTGGTTGTGTGCGGTTGGTGTTTAACAAAGCCTTGGCAGAGAGAACCGAAGCTTGGTACGAAAGGCAAGAACGAGTTGATTACGCTCAAACCTCCACCATGTTGACTTCTTGGAAAAAACTTGAAGACCTCCAGTTTTTGAATGAGGTTAGCTGTGTACCACTGCAACAAGGTTTGAGACATTTGCAAACTGCATTCACCAACTTCTTTGCTCTTCGGGCGAAATATCCCAACTTCAAAAAGAAACGTAGTGGCGGTAGCGCAGAGTTTACCAAATCTGCTTTCAGATGGAAAGATGGACAAGTCTATTTGGCTAAATGTTCTGAACCATTGCCAATTAAATGGTCTAGACAACTGCCCAAGGGATGCGAACCTAGCACTGTAACCGTTAGGCTTGAACCGTCTGGACGTTGGTTTGTCAGTTTGAGGATTGATGATCCGACCAATGAAACCATGCCGACCATCGATAGTGCTGTAGGTTTGGATGTTGGGATTAGCAGCCTTGTTACCCTGAGTACAGGAGAGAAGATTGCCAACCCCAAAGCGTTTGACAAGCACTATCAAAAGTTGAGGAAAGCACAGAAGTCTTTGAGTTGCAAACAAAAAGCATCTCGAAATCGAGACAAAGCCAGACTCAAAGTCGCTCGTCTTCAAGCTAAAATCTCTGACGCCAGAATTGACCATTTGCATAAACTGACAACTCGACTGATTCGTGAAAACCAAACGATAGTAGTTGAGGATTTGGCGGTTAAAAACATGGTGAGCCAGCGCGTTGGGCGGGTTTCCCGACTTGAAGCGACTGGCGAACCCGTAAGGGTCAAAAATCCCAAACTTGCCCGTGCTATCAGTGATGCTGCATGGGGCGAGTTGGTGAGACAACTGGAGTATAAAGCTCTCTGGTACGGTCGAAAGTTGGTGAAAATTGACCGTTGGTTTCCCAGTTCTAAACGCTGTGGACATTGCGGTCACGTTGAATATCAGCTGCCGTTGAATATCAGAGAGTGGAACTGTTCCAACTGTGGAACACATCACGACCGGGACATCAACGCTAGTCGGAATATTTTGGCGGCAGGGCTTGCCGTTACAGTCTGTGGAGCGAACATAAGACCTGATGGGCATAAGTCCAAAGGGCAGTTGCAAAAAACCCGTAAGGGAAGGAAGCAGAAACCCAAGTCGTGAGTCTTGGGAATCCCCGCACTTACAGCGCGGGGTGGATGTCAACAAATCGACTCTCGATTACGCAAACGATGAGTTAATTACGAATTACGAATTACGTTAGCGAAGCGGTAGCGAGTCCTCGAGCGTCAGCGTTAGCGACACAGGAGCGTCGCGTCATTACGAATTATTTAACATCGGGTTGGAGCCTGTCTGAGTATCTGAGACGATGGAGCGTATACCTTCCAATGTGGCGGGGATAGTGCGTGGATCCATAAACATGACTTTGCTGCTATCACTTTTACCAATTGTCGCGCCCATATCTAGATAGCCCAAGGCAAACAAAACTTCTAGGGCTTGGTGAGCTGTGGAATTTGTGTCAATTTTTTGAGCGATAATTTCTGCTGATTCAGCAATAGCTTGAGCTTTGAGAATTTGTTGCTGGCGTTCAGCTTGGGCTTTGAGAACGATCGCTTTTTGTTCTGCTTCTGCTTGTAAAATTACGGCTTTTTGACGGGCTTCGGCTTCCAAGACTTGAGCGTCGGCTTTACCTCTGGCACTATTAACAGCAGCCTCGCGATCGCCTTCTGAGGTTAAAATCACTGCCCTTCTGCGCCGTTCTGCTGACATTTGCAATTCCATCGACTCCCGCACAGCCTGAGAGGGGATAATATCTCGCAGTTCTACCCGCGTCACTTTCACACCCCAAGGATCGGTGGCAACATCCAAATCCCTTAACAAAAGTTCATTGATTTGCGATCGGGCAGTAAAAGTCTGGTCTAATTCCAGTTGTCCCATTTCTGAACGAATTTGGGTAAGTACCAAATTCACCATAGCCGACTGGAGATTTTCTACCTTATACCAAGCTTTTTCCATATCCACGATGCGCCAATAAACCACCGCATCCACTTCAATTCCCACATTGTCACGGGTAATACATTTTTGCGGAGGAATATCCAAAACTTTTTCGCGGATAGTTTCTTGGTAGACGAGCTTATCTAGGAAAGGAAGAACAAAATTCAGCCCAGGCTCAAGTTTTTTATTATAGCTACCCAATCTTTCTACCAAAGCTTCATTACCTTGGTTGATGACTTTAACAGACCCAAATACAGCACCGCCACCGAATGCTAAAACGAATAGTAAAAATAACTGTTCCATTGTTAGTAACCTAATTTTTGATTGAAAGGGAGTGGGGAGTGGGGAGTGGGGAGTGGGGAGTGGGGAGTGGGGAGTGGGG